>JBBRDV010000038.1:0-12427 GCA_038203565.1 Atribacterota bacterium | reverse complement strand
GGTACGAATACATTTAGAAGAATATATCAAAAAAGGTACAAAAGCATATTCTGTATTTATTTCGCCAAGAGCATTTATTGACACCCACCGATATTTCAAATTTATTAAAACAGACGGCTTTGAGGTAAGGATTTTAGATATAGATAAATTTGTTTATAGTCTTGAAGAAAAAACGACATTAAATGAAGTAACATTATGATCACCAAAATTACAATAAAAAATTTTCGTGCAATCAAAGAACAGAGCTTTAACTCTAAAGAGCTGTCAATTTTTATTGGCAATAATGGGACTGGTAAAACATCGATTATTGAGGCAATCAACTACGCTCTTTCACCTTATTTTTTGTCGGGAAGACTAAAACATACGGATTTTTTTAACGGCAATAATGAACCGATTATTATTCAGATAGAATTTGATTCTATATTTACTGCTATTTTACCGGACGGATACACAACACAAAAAGTTGAATGTAAGAGTGTCTCTTTGGAAATAAAGAAAAGAGATAAAGCAGCAGCAGGCAAGGCATTTTCTGACATTGTTGTTTTAACTCATTACGTAATTCCCAATAGACCTAAGGATAACGACAGTGGCTGGGAGATACAGAGAAAAACCGGAACGAAATTTCAGTTTGATGAGAGATTACTTTCTCTATCTAAAGTTAAACTAGAGGAATTTCCAAAAAGCTTCTATTTCAATAAAAATAGAGAAAGACAATTGCAAAAAGGTTTTAATTCCTCAATCTCTTCTGTTCTTGAAGACTTTAATTGGCGTTTTTCAAAAGGCGTTAGGGGAGAAGAATTAGTCGAAGGCCAAGAGAGCTTTTTCACAAAGAAAATTAATTTTGAAAAAGAAATAGTCAACAAGGTTGATGAGGCTTCTGTAAAAAAGTGTTTTGAAGCGTTGAATAAAAAGCTAAAAGATTTTGAGCTTCAAAATATTGACCTTTCTTTTATTGACGGGAATGCCCCTTTTGATAGTGCCTTTTTAGCACAAAAGTTAGACAATTTTGATTTACCCGTTACCAATCTTGGATCAGGCGTTGAAATGATTATCTCTCTTTTGTTTTTGGAAACGTTGGCCTCACTTTCAAAAGAAAAAATAATAGTTTTGATTGACGAGCCAGAACTTCATTTGCACCCCTATCTACAGGAAAAATTTATCCAATATCTCATTGGATTTTCGAAGACCAATCAAGTTTATATTTCTACCCACTCACCATATTTTTTCAAAAACTGCCTATGCAATCCGAAAATTGAATTGCTTATAACAAAGAACGGGGCAGATGGAATAATAATTGAAAATACAGACAATCAGTTTGGATTGTTTCCTTGGAGTCCATCTTGGGGAGAGATAAACTATTCTGCATACGGTTTACCGACAATTGAATTTCATAATGAACTTTATGGTTACATACAAGAAAATCAGAAAAAATATACAATTGATAAAGCTGAATCATATTTTGTAGGCAAAGGGATTACAAAATCAAAAAAATGGCTAAAATCCAAAATGGACAAGTGCAACAGTCAGAAGATACAACGCTAATGACATTTGTTAGAAATTCGATTCATCATCCAGAAAACACGAATAATGGAAGTTGCACACCGCAAGAATTAAAGACATCAACAGAGGAATTGATTAAAATTTTGAAAAACCCATAAAAAGAATTTGCCGCCAAATCGAGTGAAGGTCGGAGTTCCGCTAAAAGCGGATCGAAAAACTTGAAATCGTCCAACCTGCCTGGCCGGCAGGCAGGTTCGAAAGGGTCGCTTCCGCAGGTGGGTGAAAAGGAGGGTCTAGGAGGAATTCCGCCCACCCTACAAATTTTGGGTGAAGTCTATTCGAATATTTTTGAACTCACACTGCCAGTTGGAAAATGCGGTATTTTACACCATCACTCGCCAGCATTCACCCGAATTTCTTCATTTAGGTTCTCGAAATCCTGTTTCTTGAAAACAAAATATTCTTTGAGCCCGTATATGTAGCTTTTTATAGTATTGGGGCTATAGTTTCTAATTTTCAGTTCTCGTTCTGTTGGTTCAATTTGATTTTGCATATTCGTTAGTTTCTGATAAAATATAATTATTTTCAAACTAAATAAAAAGTAGCATGATTTCGTATATTGTACAATATTAGTATGACATTATGAAAATAATTCGCATAATAGCGAATTATATGAAATTGCACTCGATGCACCAAAAATTAACTACTGGATAGATATTGACGAAATGAACTCAAAAAATTACCAAGTATTACGAGTATATAGAACCAAGGCTCAGGCAAAAGAGAGTTATGATAAAATGAGTCGATTTTACGATTATTTCGCTGGAGTCTTCGAGAAAAAATATAGAAATATGGCCTTGGAGCGGTTAAACCTTAAGAGAGGGGAAATCGTTTTGGAGATCGGTTTTGGAACTGGACATTGCTTAAAACAAATGGCTGAGTCAGTAGGTGAGAATGGCAAGGTTTATGGTATCGACATTTCCTCCGGGATGCTTGAAGTTAGCAAGAAGAGATTTGAAAAAGCTGGACTTTTGGATAGAGTAGAACTATAACTTCTTTTATCCGCACACGTTATATGAAAAGTGCGTTAAATAAATTGGTTTTTATGTGTGGAGGAGGATTTGAAATGGAAGATTTCAGTTGTAATAATGAATGTAATTCTGTGGCAAAATGTGATATTTTTGATTTTATGGCCAAACATGTGGGTATGACAGTAATTCGTCCAGGTGGATTTGAAGCTACGAATAAACTTCTTAAATCTTTGAACATTACATCTAATTCAAAAGTAATTGATATTGATGAAAAATTAATAGAAGATGCAAAATATTTAACCAAGAAAAAAGGATTAGAAAATAAAATTGATATATTATAAAAGAAGTATTATAACATAATAGATAGCAAATTCGCAGTCTATTCATTAGTTATGAGGAGAAGATTACATAGGAGTTATATTATGTTCATTCTCACGGATCCTTATTTTCAGCCAAAGAAAAGAGAATTAAATGAATAAAATAATAAATGAAATCAAACAGATATGTCCACAAGAATATTATGAGATTGGGTATGCTGAACTCTCGGGATTATTAAAACCAGAATACTCAAAATATAAGTATGGAATATCATTAGCAAGAAAATTAGATGATCAAATTATTAATCAAATTTCCAATGGCCCTACTGATTTATACTATGATCTTTATTGTAACATCAATAATGAGCTAAACATGAAAACCGAAGTAATATCCAACTTATTAAAAACCTATCATATCGAAGCATATCCAATCAAAGCAACTGTAGAAGACAGTGAGCTTGATGATACCTATGAAAAAACATTACGATATTCTTTTTCTCATAAATTGGCGGCAACCAGATCAGGAATAGGATGGATTGGGAAAACAGATTTACTGGTAACATCAAGATTCGGTCCAAGAGTTAGACTTGCCAGCGTATTAACGACAGTAAATATTTCTGACAACGGGATTCCAATAGATGAAAGTCAATGTGGAAGTTGTAATATTTGCGTTAATCATTGTCCTGCTAAAGCGGCCACCGGACAATTATGGACAACTTCAATTGATAGAGATGTATTTTTTGATCCTTTTAAATGCAGAGAATATTGCCGAAAAATATCAGCAGAAAGAATCAAAAAGGAAATAAGCATATGTGGAATATGCGTATCTGTTTGTCCGAAAGGAAAAAAGTAGATTGCCGAAAATACTGTGTACAACAGCGGTTAAACGCCACAGGTAGGATGTTAAATACTAGGAACGATCTTGATTGACCTTCTTGAACCTAAAGAAGATACGAATGACACAGAAAATTTAGCTTTAAGAAAAAAGAAACTAGATTAGGAAATATCCATAACACTAAGAATATTATACCATTTTGTATAGGAGGTTTATTATGAATTCAAAACTTGTTGATTGGATTTCTTCCAAAGACCCGCTGTTAAGATTAATTACCTCTAATTCACCTGGAAAGAATAAAGTAATGATAGCCGATAATAGGATTAAAACTATATTGGATGAATTAATGGATTGGCCTGGAACAGTACTTAGTAGTCACAAGAGTGCAAATCAACCATTTCATAAATTATTCTTCTTAACTGATCTCGGAATTTCAGTAGATGATATTCCCGAAATTATTCAAAAAGTACTTACCCATGTTTCTGAGGAAGGACCATTTACCTTACCCATGAATGTTTCAACTAGATATGGTGGAAATGGAGAAGATACCTGGGCATGGGCATTATGTGATGCACCGACCATAGTATATTCCCTAATTAAAATGGATTTAAAGGATAATAATTTAGTAATAAAGTCGACAAAATACCTGGCAGATCTAATTGACGAGAATGGTTACCATTGTAAAGTATCAAAAAAACTTGGTTCCTTTCGTGGACCCGGTAAGAAAAACGATCCCTGTCCGTATGCTACTTTAATAATGCTACGGTTACTTAATGAACTTGATGGATATGAAAAAGAAAAGGATATATGTAGTAAATGTTTATTGCAATTATGGGAAAGAAGCAAAGAAGAGCATCCTTATTTGTTTTATATGGGTAATGATTTTAGGAAATTAAAAGCACCATTATTTTGGTATGATATATTAAATGTGGTAGACGTGCTATCCAGGAATAGTAAAATAGTTAAAGATAATAGATTTATCGATATGATGAAAGAAATAGAAAAGAAAGTTATTGATAAAGATGGAAAATACAAGGCTGAATCAATTTATAGGAGTTGGAGAGAATGGGATTTTAACCAGAAGAAAGAACCTTCTGGTTGGATTAGCTATTATGTAGTAAGAATAAAAGATAGGTTACAGAAGCAAAATAGCTTATAATTCGGTGTTTGAAATGTGATAGTTTTTGTAGAATAAAACATAAACCCTGTAATGAGTGAATAAGGTAATTTATCTCGAATGAGGGAGGATCTATAGAGGAGTATTATAGATGAAGCAGTATAAAGATATTACTTCCAAGGAAAATTCAATATATAAGTTAATAAAATCCTTAAGTCAAAAAAAAGTTCGTGAAAGCAATGGATTATTTCTCATAGAAGGCACCAGACTTCTTGAGGAAGCGAATAGCAGGGGAGTAAAAATAAAATACCTTATTATTAATGAAACCGTAGAAAATTTACCAAAAATTAATCAAGGTTGCCAGGTTTTAAGGCTGCCCAATAATCTATTTAAGGAAGTTTCAGATACGGTTAGCCCTCAAGGAATAATAGCGGTAGCTGAGCAAATAGAAATATCATTGGCAGATATAATTCTTGGTGCAAATCCTTTAGTAGTTGTTTTAAATGGCCTACAGGATCCCGGAAATCTTGGAACAATCATAAGAACCAGCGCTGCAGCAGGTGCTGCTTGCGTATTATTAACTAAAGGAACTGTAGATTTATTCAACCCAAAAGTTATCAGATCTACCATGGGCTCACTGTTTCAGCTGCCTATTGTAAATGGTCTTGACGATGAGGAAGTTGTCAGATGGTTAAGCCATAACTCTATAAATATTATAGTAGCAGATTTAGATGGTGAAGAATATTACTATTCCGTTAACCTCAAAGAACCTTTCGCTTTGGTCATTGGAAACGAAAATAGGGGACCAAATGATATATGGAGGAAGGCAGCTTATAAACAGATAAAAATTCCTATCTTAGGAACTACTGAATCCCTAAATGCATCAGTAGCTGCTGGAATAATTCTATATGATGCAGTTCGTCAAAGATTGTGCAAATGATGCTATCCTTTATTCTAAAAGGCATGGGGTCTTTATTCTTGACAAATAGTTTAATTAACTGTTAAGAATAAAGATTTGACCCCAGTAATTTCATCGGTAAAACCAAAAGGAAATAAACTTTATGAAAAATAAATTTGGTATTTCTAAAAATGTTTTTGTTCTGGGACTGGTCAGTTTTTTTAATGATGTTGCTTCGGAAATGATTTATCCAATCGTACCTATTTTTTTAACCAGCGTCTTGGGTGCGCCGGTCGCTATTGTCGGTTTAATAGAAGGCATTGCGGAATCAACCGCCAGTATCTTAAAAGTTGTCTCTGGCTGGCTCTCTGATAAATTTCAAAGGAGAAAACCTTTTGTTGTTGCCGGTTACTCATTTTCAGCTATTTCTAAAACAATTTTAAGTCTGGCTTTTAGTTGGCCGTTTGTTTTGATGGCTCGATTTATTGACCGGTTTGGGAAAGGAATGCGAACTTCAGCCAGAGATGCTTTGATTGCCGAAAGCTCGGAAAACTCGGTTCGAGGAAGAGCCTTCGGCTTTCATCGGGCACTTGATACCCTGGGAGCAGTAGTCGGGCCAATGATTGCTCTTTTGGCGATTCATTTTTTAGATAATAATTATCGCTTAATCTTCTTTCTTGCCTTTATCCCTGCTTTTATCGGAATTCTCTTGTTGCTCTTTTTTGTAAAAGAAAAGAAGAAAGAAGTAAATTCTTCCTCTACCTTTCATTTTAGTTGGCATAACCTTGATCCCTCTTTTAAGATATTTTTATTAATTAGTTTTATTTTTGCCCTGGGTAATAGTTCTGACACCTTTTTAATTTTGCGAGCGCAAAATTTGGGTTTGTCATTGAGTTTAGTTGTACTGGCCTATGTTCTTTTCAATTTCACCTATGCCATCTTTTCAATACCTGCCGGAATTATTTCTGATAAAATCGGACCCAAGAAAGTGCTCTTGACTGGTTTTTTACTTTTTTCCGCGGTGTATCTTTTTTTCGCCCTAATCCATTCTAGTCTTTTCCTTTGGCTCCTTTTCCCGGTTTATGGATTGTATATGGCTCTCACCGAAGGGGTGGGAAAGGCCTACATTTCTAATTTAGTTCCCCCAGAAAAGACCGGCACGGCCTTTGGTGTTTATCATACCATAATCGGAATCACCACTTTTTTTGCTTCTCTTTTTGCCGGATTGCTTTGGACTTATATCGGGGTTAGCGCGCCATTTATCTTTGGAAGTATCATGGCGGTGATTTCCGCCTTTTTGTTTGTTGTTTTGGAAAAAAAGATTTAATTGAAAAATATTTTTGATACTAACGGTTATTAAGGTTATTATTTGTTAGAGAGAAGATATAGGGTCTATAATTAAAAAAGTATTTTATAATTATATTCTGTGACTATAGAATAATCTGAAATATTGGGATAGTCAAATAACTTTCTTTATGCAAGAATAAAACATATGGCCAGAGAGACATTTTATACCTGACCAGGGACGCTGGTACTAGCTAAAAAATTCGGTAACTTTTTTACTTTTTATAAGAGGCCTAATAATCTAATATTCCTAGTCTTTTTAAATAATCTATTATTTTTTCTCCTGACGCTTGCGCTGATAATACCGATGGGCTTTAGCTCTGTTACCACAATCTTTCATATTACACCAGCGTCTGCTATAATTACGACTCATATCAATAAATAACCAACCACAACTTTTTTCCGCACATATTTTTAAACGTTTTAAATTAGGAGAAACTAAGAAATCGGCTGCTGATTTTATAATCGGATTTAGCATAAAATCCATAGCATCTGGATCTTGGTAAAAGGACCAGGTGAAGCCATCTTGGCAAGATACTAGGCGTGATTTACCCATAGTCTCTACAAGGAAGTGATTAAAGATGGAAAGATTGTAATCTTCGGGCTTTCTTTCTATGGCAAGGAATGAGAATAGGTGAAAAAGTATTTCTCTTAATTCCATTGCTTTTTTATAGACCTGTTTTGCCTTATCTGGCTGCTGCAAGGCTTTTAGCGATAGTGCTTGGGCAGTTTTTTCTTCTATTATACCTGCATGTCTACTCCATAAAATTAAATCAGAAAAATCATTGAGCCATTCTTTTTGTCTTTTATTATCGTTTCGCCAATCAACAGTATTAGTAAAGTCAAGACACAGCTCTCCGCTCTCTAAAGAGAGATTACCGGCATTTGTTTTAACCCCTACCATAAAATTTTACCTCTTTTAATATTATAACCAGTAAATAGCTATTGACAGGTTATAATATTAAATATATAATATAACCAATATAATTATAAATGCTGGTTATAGGTTTTGTCAAATATTTCTTGATGGAGGTTGGGATATGTATAATTCTTGGTTATTGTATGAGTGGGCTAAAGAAAGACATGGGGAATTCCTTAAAGAGGCAGAAATGGAGCGCTTAATAAGAAAAAATCGACCTAAATCTAAAAGATCATTTAATGGTTTTCATTTTCTGTTAAATAATCTAGGGAAAATACTGATAAGGAATACAAACGAATAATCGGATGAAGGAGATTGGGGTTGAATCTTGTTTTTAAGAGACTGAGGGCTTATCTCGATACAGGTAAGGCGAAGATGTATGGTTATGTATTATGATTCGGGACCTTAATCAGATATTCCTGGCGAGTATTATTCGACTGATTTCCGTTTTAGGGAGTGCACCGATCTTATGGAAAGAGGCTTACGTTATGTGTGCGATGTTTTTTTGAATTGGTTAAAAAATTAGATATTAGGAGGTTATAAATATGGACAAAGTAATTAAAGAATTGAATAAACACTTAACAAATAATGATTTTAAGAGTTCTATTGTTTCTATTCAACATTTGCCTGATTTACAGCGGGACTTAAAAAACCTTCTCGAACAAGGGATCTTAAACAGGGATTTTTATGATGAAATAATATCACGTTATAATTTACATTTTAATTTTGAACCCCCTGCCGATTTTTCCGTGGCGAAATCGATAATTATTACTGCCGCATTACAACCTAAGGTCAGTGTAAAATTCCAATTATCTGACAGAGTATATTCTGTCATTATTCCGCCTATATTGCTCCAGGAAGAGAATTTTCAGAAGAAGAAACTATGATGATACTTAAAGGGGTTTCAAAAGATAAGCTTTCTCCTAAAACAATTGAAAAGTTAAAAAAACTTGGCCTGTTAGATGAGTATAATTTACTTCAAAGAAATTTAAAAGTGTTAATAAGAAAAAATGAAAAAATGGGGTCTCCACATTAGATGTGTTTTATTTGATTGATTTTCGTTGCTTTACATGGAAAATAAAATGTAGAAGTAAAAGTTCTATCTATGGCATAGTCTGGGGAGTCAGATAATCACCAGCCCTTTAGTTAAACACTGAATGTTATTTGTAATATTTTTGAAATATAGGTACTTTGGAGTACTTTTTGGGTTGTAACCATTATGTATCTCTTTGGTATATTTTTGATTATTTTTCTATTTATTAGTGTAAATGTAATAAAATTTATTAAAATAGTAGCAATATTACAACATATATGTTATAATTCATAAGAAAAGACATATAAAATTAACTTATATGTTAAAGGAGGAATTAATAATGGATAATTCTATGCTTAAATCGATAGGAATAAAACTCCAAGAAGCTCGAAAAAAGTCAGGCTTAACTCAAGTACAGGTAACTAAGTTAATAGGTATAAATAAAGCCCAATTATCTTACTATGAAACAGCAGCAAGAGAAATTAATTTAAATATACTTGAAAAACTTGCAAATCTTTATGGATATAAAATTAATTATTTTGTCACTGATAGTGAGATAAAAGAGCCAGAAATACAAATAGCTTTTCGGGGAGAAAATTTATCTAATGAAGACTTAAAAACAATTTCATGGACGAAAACTTTTTTAAATAATTTATGCGAAATGAATGATTTGATCAAGGAGTGATTTTGATGAACAATTATAAATTTATAGAAAGTAGGGCAAGGAATAGAGCGATAGATACAAGGAATGAATTAGGTATTAATTTAAGTGAGCCTATAGATGTAGACATTTTAAAAGTTTTAAGAAAAAAAGAAAAGATATCAATAATAGTTACAGAATTAAAGGGAAATATTTCAGGATTTTTTTTAAGAAAAGAAGATATTTGTTTAATTGTAATAAATTCCTCCCGCTCTTTTGGTCATCAAAGATTTACAGCTGCTCATGAATATTATCATTTTAAGTACGACAAAGGAATGAATGGTAAGATATGTCCCATAAATAAGTATAATGATGATTACGAAAATGAAATGGAAGCAAATTATTTTGCTTCTCATTTTTTAATGCCTGATGAATCATTAAAATATTACGTTGATAAAAGAATAAAAGGAAATAAATTAAATATAAGAGATTTAATCTATTTAGAAAATTATTTTATGGTTAGCCATGCTTTGATGCTCATTAGATTGAAGTTAATAAATATTATCTCAGAAAAAGAAATAGGACTTATGAAAAATGGGATTATTTATGAAGCAAATAAATTAGGATATAATACAGCACTTTATAAAGACACGAAAAAAAATGGAACGATTATTTATTCTGACTATGCTGAATTGGCAGAAGAGTTGTTAGAAAAAGGGAGTATTTCTTATGGAAAATATGAAGAATTATTAATAGATGGAAAGTTTGAAAAAATCCTCTTCGGGGAAAAGGGAAATGAAAACGAGGAGGAAATAGGGCTTGGAATTGCCGATCGTATTCGATAATGATTGTATCTCATCTTTCTTATGGATAAAAAGATTAGATATTGTAAATGCTCTTTTCCCTAATCAAATTATTATTCCGCAGTCGGTTTATGATGAACTCGATAAAATAAAAAGTTCCCAATATAGGTTTGTCTTTAATGATCTGAAATCTCAAATATTAAAAGGAAATTTTAAGTTAAGGGATATCGCCATCCCCAGTCAGGAGTTTACCGAATATTTTAATTTAATATCTATGAAAAATCCTAAAAGAATAGGTAAAGGGGAAGCAGCCGCTATTGTGCTAACTAGAGCGCTTAGTGGAACTCTTGCAAGTAATAATCTAAGAGATATTTTGCCATATGTTGAAAAAGATAGACTACCATATGTTTGTACTAAAGATATATTGTATTTGAGTTATGAAAAAAACTATATTTCTTTAGAAGAAGGATGCCAAATATGGGACGATATGAAAAGAAAAAAGAGAAAATTACCAAATTATGATTTTAAAGAAATTGTAAGAAGCTTTAAAATAAATAGTAATAAATTATTTTAGTACATTTATCTCTTATTGATTCATTTTTTTGTGTTGATTATTTAGATCGCAAAATGAGATAGGCAAGCTAATAAAAACTGGATTGTTCTATAGCTTACCCTTTTTATTGTGTTTTTATTTCTATTCAGTTTTCCCCAACTCCACCTTCACCCCTGCCAATTCTTTCTGCACCTCTGCAAAACGCACAGGCAGGCTATTCACTAACGACTAATTACACCCTCTACTTAGTAAGAGCAAAAAAGAGGTGATTTTACAAAAGAAAAGAAAAAATATTTCAAAATATTTTTAATTTATTCATTCCTTTCTTTCTAATATAATTGATAGCTTGTTGGGTAAGGGTATATAATTTTGCGATCTCTTCATCTTTATATCCTTCCAGATAATAAAGGTTGATAACATTCTTTTCTCTTTTAGTTAAGCACTCATAACCTTTTTCTAAATCTACTTCCCGTAAGATATTTTCTAATTTATCCACTCCTATTCTCCCTTCCATGTTCAGTTTTTGTAGGGGGCGGATTCATCCGCCCCGAAAAGACTCTATCCTACATTTCTTTCGGTTTTAGACCAGATGCGATTTCTATCTGTTGTTTAAGATATTTCCGATAATAGATCCATAAACCCCAATCGATTCTCTTTTTCATATAACCGGCAAAGGTAGTCGGGGGCTTTTCTTTATACTCATAGGCCGCCAGGATAAAGATTAGAGCCGCCTGTTGAAAGACATCCTCATACTCTAATCCCATTCGGGAATATCTCTTGGCCCTGGATTTTAATAAGGGTTTAAATTGGGTAAACAGTTCTTCCATGGCCTCTACTTCTTTTTCTTTAGCCTTGGCAATTAATTCTTTAAGTTCCATTACACCTTTCCTCCTTCTTTTTCAGATTAGCCAGCATTTCCCTGGTCTTTCTGATCATCTCCAGGGCGAATTCCCGGGATGAGGCTTTTTCTTCTCTGGGGGGAGTTTTTTGGTTTTCTGATAACTGTCCCACAGCTTCTTTATCATATTTTTCTTGTTCAGGGTCTTGATAATCGTTCTTCAGGGCAGATATCAGCCAGCCGGCCGGGTGCTGGATATTTTTCCTCTCCAACAGCAGATCTAAGTTCTCTTCAATCTTCTTCACCGAATATTCTTTTAATATCTTCTCAATAAATGCCTCCTTGAAATCTAATTCAACCATCCGCTCTCTTATTGCTCCCATCTTTTCTTCTGCCTTCTCTTTTAGTTTTTTAAAATTAATCACAGCAGCAACAGCATCTTTTTTACTATTTGTTGTTGTTGTTGTATTGGTATTGTTAAGATTGTTATTGTTAGGGTAGCAATTTGATACCAAAGAAAGTTTCAAATTGCTACCAATACAGGTATCATTTTGAAACCTATCAGGTTTCATTTTGCTACCAAGAAAACCGATTATTTT
>JBBRDV010000037.1:0-12480 GCA_038203565.1 Atribacterota bacterium | reverse complement strand
TTTTTATCTCTAAATACCTCTTGAGCTATTTCTAAGGTTCTTGGGCCGCTTATTCTGACAATGCCGATTCCGCTTTCCCCAATTGGGGTAGAAATAGCAGCAATGGTATCGTTTTCCCAAAATTTCATAAGTATTCTCCTGACTTTTTCGTACCGCGTATCGAGTGTTGAGTATCGCGTTAAAAAAATTAGAATTCGGAAACAGGGCTACGATAATGCATCGTAGCTATAACAAAAAAGCATAAAAAGATTAATATTCATCCTGGGGACAATATTTAACTTCTTATGCTGGTTAATAATTCTTTATTATTATTCTTCTGTGTTCTTTATGTTATTTATGTTTTCTTCTGGGACTATAATAACTCTTCTAAAAGGTTCTGTTCCTTCGCTATAAGTGCTCAGCAGGGGTTCCTCTTGTAAAACAAGATGAACAATTCTTCTTTCCGCCGCATTCATATAACAAAGAGCAATCTTTTTTCCTGTTTTTTTCACTATTTCTGCTTTTTCACGAGCATATTTGGAAACAATATCTTCTCTTCTTTCCTTATAACCTTCGATATCAACTATTATCTTCCTTCGTTCAGGTTCTTCGATTTCTTTATTAGTTATAATGTTAACAATATATTGAAGGGCATCAAGGGTATGTCCCTGCCTTCCAATTAATACTCCGGGATTAGAGGTTTTTATTCCTAAAACAATTGTGTCAGCCTCTTCATTGTTAATTACCTGTATTTCTCCGTCCTCTACAATAAAATTTACTATTTTTTCCAGAGTTGTTTGAGCTTTTCCTTGAAGACTTAATTTAAAGTCATTAATATTCCCCAAATCCGTTTCCTTTTTCATATCTAAATTATCTTCTTTTGCCTTTTTTATATTTATTAGTTTTGTTCTTATCTCCGGAAGGGTTTCCCCCGTGTACTCCTTCATATCCCGGAATCCACGGTTCTTCTCTGGGAGCTGCTAATTTTTCCGGTTTTTTGTTAGATGGTTTCTCTTTTTCCCCCGGAGCAACTTCTTTTGGTATTTCGTCTATTGCAGGCGTTTTCTGGTTAATCAGATACTGCTGCCCAATCCCTAAAAGGGTAGAGATAAACCAGTACAGGCTCAAACCAGAAGGCAGGCTGAAACTCATAAAACCAATCAATAAAGGCATCATAATAGTCATCATCTTCTGGGTCTGTTCGGAAGACCCTCCGCCTTTGCCCGCAGGTGCACTTGCCGGGGAGGTCATCTTTTGTTGAATATACATCGAGCCGGCGACCAGAAAGGGCAATATGCCAAGGTATTGTATTCCAAAAATTCCATTACCGGGTAAATGAATTAGTTGTTCGGGGGCAGCAAGCCCTGCAATATCTGTAAGCTTACCATCTATTAAAACCGGTACCTTATTGGCAATCCATAAAAACCCTCCAACGATTTCACCGGTTAATTTATCCGTGTATTTAAATACCCTTAAAACCTGGAAAAGTAGAATTAAAATAGGCATTTGAATTAATAAAGGTAAACATCCGCTCATAGGATTGACTTTATGTTCTTTATATAAAGCCATTAACTCTTTATTTAATCTTTCTTTATCATTCTTATATTTTTCCTGTACCGACTTCATTAAAGGCTGAATTTTCTGCATCTCTCGCATAGAAACCATCTGTTTCTGCATCAAGGGATACAAGATCAATCTGAGAAGAATAGTTAGTAATATAATAGCAACTCCATAATTGTGGGTAAAACTATAGAGCAGGGTTAACAGTTTAGTAAATAACGCGACTAAAGAACTCCACATATTTTCTCCTTTGTTTTTTTGTTTTTCTTTCTACTATTTTTATTTTGTCTATTTTATTGTAATGTACTTTGTTTTACTTTTTAGGTGTACAAATCTCCGAAGAATCGGGAAGGGGATCATAGCCGCCCGGATTAAAAGGGTGACAGCGCAACATTCTCCCCACAGAAAGCCGAAAGCCTTTTAAAAGGCCGTATTTTTTCAGGGCCTGTGCGGCATATTCAGAACAAGTGGGATAAAACCTACAGGTGGCAGGTTTTAAGAGGGATATATATTTTTGATAAAAACTTATTAGTAAAATAATTATCTTGTTCATAAAGTTTCTAATAAAATCTATGCTTTTTCTTAAAGAAAAGAAAAAGCATAGATTTCCTTTATTTTAGTTTGAATTCCTGTTTACTGCTTCTTTCTCATAAAAACAATTTCTCTTTATAAAGAAGTCCTTCTAAACCATAACATAACTCAAAATAGTTTGCTTCTTTAATATTTTTTTTGGCCAGTATAATTATATCATGTCCTGGAAGTAATTTCTTGTTTAGCAGCCGGCTAGTTTCTTTTAGCCGTCTTTTTATCTTATTTCTAACTGCTGCCTTTCCTACCTCTTTTTTTACTATTATGCCCAGACGGTTAAAATCATAATCGTTTTTTAAAATAAATATTATTAAATTTTTGCCTTCGATTCTTCTGCCTTCCGAAAAAACCTTCTTAAATTCGCTGGTTTTTGACAATTTTCTCTTTATCAAAATTCCTCTTAGGTTTATAAAATTAATTATCCGGATACCGTAAGGCGTTTGCGTCCTTTTAAACGCCTTCTCTTTAATACCAAACGGCCGGCCTTAGTGCTCATTCTTTGGCGAAATCCATGTACTTTCAGTTTTTTTCTAGTGTTTGGTTGATAGGTCCGCTTCATTTAACTGGCTCTCTCCTTCTTGGTTAAAATGTAGAATTTAAAATTCAATGAAAATTATATCTTTAATATCCTCTAAATGTCAAGTTTCTAAAAAGAAGGTATTGCTAATATATAATATTTTTTCTTTTAACTGCCCCATTAAAATTTACACTAACAAAAGAAAGCATTGCTAATATAAAATATTTTTGCTTAATAAAAATATTTTTGCTATTATAAGTAAAAAATAAATTGCATTTTTGCCCGAGTTATCCACAAATGTTAATAAACTGTTAATAACTTCTTTTAGGCCTTTGCTTTTAGCTGTTTAATAATCTATAAATAAAGTATTAAAGTGTATTTTTTCGAGGAAAATGTTAAAATTTAATAAAAAAACTCTACTGGGGTTATCCACAGCCAGCTGTTAACTTTGGGGAAAAGTCATAAAACCCTCACGGTCTATAGGTTTTCAGAAATAATTTATATTTTAATAACTCTTTTCCAATCTATAAAACTTTTATAATCAAATTTAAACAAAAAAATTTAATTCTTTAGAAAGATGTATAAATATGGAGTTTGCAGAGATCAAAGAACTGTGGAGTAAAATTTTAGAAATAATTAAAGAAGAATTGAACCCTCAGGTTTATAATAGTTGGTTTAGTCAAACGAAAGTTGTAAAATTCGAGGGAAATGAGGTAATAATTTCTGCCCCCGGGGACTTCTGTAAAGAGTGGTTAGAAAAACACTACGCCGGTTTTATTAAAGATATTTTAAAAAGGACTCTCGGTTCAGATGATAATCTGATAATAAAATTTATGGCAGCTGATCAAAAATATCCCGCGCCTGTTCACTCTGCCCCTAATTCTGAAAAGAAAATAAAAAAATCAGAAAATATGATGAAAAATGACAACCTTGGTTTAAACCCAAGGTATACTTTCGATAGTTTTGTGATAGGGAACGACAACCGCTTTGCCCACGCAGCCTGCCTGGCAGTAGCCCAGTCCCCGGCAAAAGCTTATAACCCGCTTTTTGTATATGGGAGGGTGGGTTTAGGCAAAACTCATTTAATTCAAGCAATTGGTAATTATATAATGCTGCATGGCGGTAAAAATAAAATTAATGTTTTATATATATCATCAGAAAAATTTACCAATGAGTTGATTAATTCTATAAGAGATGACCGGACTGTTGCCTTTCGCGATAAATACCGTAGTGTAGATGTGCTATTAATTGATGACATACAGTTCTTAACTGGTAAAGAGAGGACACAGGAAGAATTTTTTCATACTTTTAATACTTTATATGAGTCTAATAAACAGATAGCAATTACCAGCGACCGTCCCCCAAAAGAGATTACTACTTTGGAAGAACGTTTAATATCTCGTTTTGAATGGGGATTAACCACTGATATCCAGCCTCCTGACCTTGAGACCCGTATTGCTATTTTAAGAAAAAAAGCCCAGACAGAAAATTTAAATGTGCCTGCTGAAGTAATTGACTTTATCGCTGAGAAGATTTCTTCCAATATTAGACAATTAGAAGGGGCTTTAACTAAATTAGTTGCCTTTTCTACTTTTAATAAAAAAGAATTATCTGTTTCTTTAGCCCAGAATATATTAAAAGATATTATCCCTTTAGAAAATAAAAAAATTTCTATTGATCAGATTCAAAAAACAATAACAGATTATTATACTATTAAAGTTAATTCTTTGTTATCTAAAAAAAGGACTAAAGATATTGTTTTTGCCAGACAGGTTGCTATCTATCTCTCCCGGGAATTAACCGATCTGTCTCTAGCTTCAATTGGGGAAGCCTTTGGTAGAAGAGACCATACCACTATTATTCATTCTTATACTAAAATTAAAAATAAAATTAAAAAAGATAAGGGTTTTAAAAATATTATAGATAATTTAACTATAGAAATTAAAAAAGGTTAATTGTTAATAACCTTATAATAGTATGTTTAAAACTTTTATTTATTAAATAATTTTTTTAATTAAAAATGAAAAATGGGGAATAAGTTAATATCTAAAAATTTTATCCCTGGTTTTATCCACAGGTTTTTTGTAATAAAATATTAAGATTTATTTTTCTTTCCCCAGTTTCAACAATACTACTATTAATAATACTATATTTTTATTTAATTATTTAGAATAAAGGAGTAGAAATATGAAAATTGTCTGTTCTCAAGAAAGTATATTACACGGGATTCAAACAGTACAAAAAGGAATATCCAGCAGAATTGGGTTACCTATCTATGATGGAATACTTTTTGAAGCGAATGAGGATAATAAAGTTCATCTATTTGCTACTGATTTAGAAATTGGGATAGATTGTTATATTCCAGCCCAGGTTATTGAGACCGGTTCTACAGTTATTCCCAGCAAAATAATAAGTGAATTAATTAAAAAGTTTCCCAAGGGAAAAATAGAGATAGAATGTTCAGATAATAATATCACCACCGTTAAAGAAAACAGCTCTAATTATAAAATTTTAGGTTTTTCCGCAGAAGAATTCTCTAGTTTTCCGGAAATAAAGATAAGAGCTAAAGTTAAAATGACTCAGAAACTATTTAAAGAGACCATTCAACAAGTTATATTTTCCACGTCCCGGGATGAAAACAAAACTTTTTTAAACGGAGTCCTATTTAAAATAATAGATAATAAGATTGAAGTAGTTACTACCGACAGTCACAGGTTATCTCTTAAAAATATTAAAGTAACAAAAATAGAAAAAACAACTGCAGACGAATTAATAGAAGTTATAATTCCTTATCGGGCCCTATCAGAATTATCCAGACTCCTTTCAGAAAATGAGGAAGTATTTGTGGAAATTAGATTTGGGGAAAAACAGATAATGTTTATTTTATTTCCTGATGGTCAAAAGAACAGTATAAGAATATATTCCCGATTAATAGAAGGTAAATTTCCTAATTGTCGCCAGATTATCCCAGATTCTTTTAAAACCGAAATAAAAATAAATACTGAGGAATTTAGGGATAAAATGGAAAGAATTGCCCTTTTTGTAAGAGAAGATTTAAAAATAGTAAAAGTAGAAGTAGTTAATAAAGAAAATAGTCAAAAAGAGGAAATGTGTGAAATAATTTTAAAAGCAGAAAACCCGAGCATTGGAGAAGCCTCCGAAAGGATTTCCAGTTTTAAAAAAGGAGAAGATATTACTATAAATTTTAACACCGATTATATTTTAGATGTATTAAAGATAATAAAAAAGGAAAACACTATAATAAAACTAAATGACCCACTTAATCCGGCAATTATTACCCCAGATGAAGACAAAAACTATGTTTATGTTTTAATGCCGGTAAGGACAGATTAATACGAATCTTTTCACACTATACAATATTTCTTCTTTACGATATACTATATGTAATATATAAACATAGAAGGAGAAAGGAAAAAGGAAGAAGTTGTATTTTAAAAAAGTAAGATTGAAAAACTACAGAAATTTTTCTAACTTATCCCTAGAGCTTGATTCCAATCTTAATATTTTTATCGGAAATAACGCCCAGGGCAAGACTAACTTATTAGAAGGGTTGAACTTAATAATCAAAGGACACTCTTACAGAACAAAAGAGGACAGGGAAGTAATAAAGTGGGACAACGAAAGTGCCTATCTATTTGGAGAAATAAACAAAGATGACGAAAATATTCAAATAGCCCTAGCCTTAGAGAAGAAGTCAGAGGATTTTTATAAAAATAAACTGAGTAAAACAATAAAAATAAACCAAAATATTCAAAAAAAAGCTGTTTTAAATAAAGAATTTAAAGGAGTGGTGTTTTCTCCTGAGCACCTGCAGATAATAAAAGGCGCCCCTTCTTTAAGAAGAAAATTTTTAGATGAGCAGATATCCCAAATTTACCCCTTATATTATAAATATCTTTCAGAATTTTATAGAATTTTAGGACATCGCAACAATATACTAAAGAAAGAAATTAATCAAAAAAAGAAGAAAGAAAAACTTCTTGTATGGGATCCCCTGTTTATAGAGAGGGGATCTTTTTTAATTTTAACCAGAATTAAATTTATAAAAAAGATAAACCGCCTGGCTCATAAATTTCATCAAAAAATTACCAAAGAGAAAGAAAATATAGAATTAGCCTACCAAAGCAATATATTAAAAGACCAAGAAGAAAACATTTCTTTGATAAACAAAGAATTTAAAGATAAATTAGAGGAATACAGAGAAAAAGAGACAGAACAGAGAGCCACCTTGCTCGGCCCTCACCGGGATGATTTTTCAGTATTTATCAACGGGTTTAATGCCGCCTCTTACGGCTCACAAGGCCAGCAACGAACAGCTGTTTTATCTTTGAAATTATCCGAACTAGAACTAATTAAGGAAAAAGAGGGGGACTACCCTATATTTTTTTTAGATGATGTTATGTCAGAACTAGATGAAGATAGAAGGCATTTCTTATTAGGATTAATTATCGAAAAAAAGGTCCAGACTTTTATTACCAGTATAAATCTGGATTATTTTAATAGTAATATTAAAGAAAAAAGCAGGATATTTAAAATAGAAGAAGGGAAGATAATTAATTTATGAAAGAAAAAGACATAGTTCCCTTTAAAACAGCCCTGGAAAAATTTTTCAAAGAGAAAGACTGGAGTAAAAAGATAAAAGGGTATCAAACAATTAGCAATTGGGAGAATCTGGCGGGCAAGGAGATTGCCCAAGCTTCCCAGCCGATTAAAATACAGGACCAGTGCCTTTTTTTGGCCGTAAAAAGCAATGTTTGGGCCAATGAACTGAATTTAAGAAAAGGAGAGCTTATTGAAAAAATAAACCGGGAAGCGGGGGAAGAGATAATTTCTAACATCCTGTTTAAGACTCGAACACCCCAGTTTAAAGACAGGTAAACAACAGGGATTTAAGAGAGGTATAAAGAGAGGGGCGAATTTTGACATAAGCGCCATAATATAGTAAAATTAATAAAGTTTTAGAATAATAAATTAAATTTTCACAACAAAATATAAAAATAAAAACCGTGGCAGTAAGCTGCGGTTTCATTTTGACAGGAGATTATGCTATTGCCAAAAAGAAAAAAGAAAACTAATAATACAGACAATCAATACACTGCTAAACAGATACAGGTCTTAGAGGGGCTAGAGGCTGTCAGAAAAAGGCCCAGCATGTACATCGGGAATACGTCCAGCAGAGGATTGCATCATCTTTTAGATGAAGTGGTAGATAACAGTATTGACGAAGCGATGGCTGGCTATTGTAAAACAATAGAAGTGGTTATCCACCCGGATAACAGTGTTACTGTAACTGATGATGGGCGGGGGATCCCGGTTGACATTCACCAAGAAACCAAGTTACCGGCGGTAACTATAGTGCTAACCAAACTCCATGCCGGCGGTAAGTTTGGAGGAGGCGGATATCGGGTCACCGGCGGACTACACGGAGTGGGTATTTCAGTGGTAAATGCTCTTTCGGAATGGCTGGAAGTAGAGGTATATCGAGACTCAGGAATATTTTTTCAGAGATTCGAAAGAGGGGATGCCGTATCCGACTTAAAAAAAATAGGAAGATCTTCCCGTACCGGGACTAAAATTACCTTTAAGCCTGACTCAACTATTCTTGAAGACACCACCTTTAATTTTGATAATATTACCCACCGGCTAAGAGAAATCGCTTTTTTAAACGCCGGGGTTAAGATTAATTTAAAAGATGAAAGGGAAGAGAATAAAGAAGTTTCCTATAAATATAATGGAGGGATAAGCGAATTTGTCAGCCATTTAAACAAAAATAAAGACCTTTTATTTCCAAAGCCTATCTGTTTTGCAGAGAAGAAGGATGATATAGAAGTAGAGGTCGCGTTACAATATAATGACGGCTATACAGAAAACATCCTTTCTTTTGCCAATAATATAAATACAGAAGAAGGCGGGACCCATTTAGCAGGATTTAAAGCCGCCATAACCAGGGTAATAAACGATTATGCCCGCAACAATTTATTGTCTAATAGTAAAAAATCATCTTTAAAAGAAGGCGAAAACAGTCTTTCCGGTGATGACGTAAGAGAAGGATTAACCGCCGTAATTAGTGTAAAGCTATTAAACCCTCAATTCGAAGGCCAGACTAAAACTAAACTGGGGAATAGTGAGGTAAGGGGGATAGTATCTTATGTTGTCGGAGAAGGCCTAAACAATTTCCTTAACGAGAATCCAAGCATAAGCAAGAAAATACTGGATAAATCCATTTCTGCCTTAAGTGCCAGGGAGGCGGCCAGAAAAGCCCGAAATTTAATCAGGCAAAAAAATGGCATATTAGGATTAGGGACTCTTCCCGGAAAATTAGCCGATTGTTCGGAAAAAGACCCCCTGTTCCGAGAGATATTTTTAGTAGAGGGTGATTCTGCAGGAGGTTCGGCCAAACAAGGGAGAGACAGGAGATTTCAGGCTATCCTGCCTTTAAGGGGCAAAATTTTAAATGTAGAAAAAGCACGGTTGCATAAAATATTAGATAATAACGAAATAAGATCCATGGTTACTGCTTTAGGTATAAACATCGGGGAAGATTTAGATATTGAAAAATTAAGATATTATAAGGTGATTATAATGACTGATGCAGACGTCGACGGAGCCCACATAAAAACTCTGCTTTTAACCTTTTTCTTCCGTTATATGAAACCGTTAATCGAAAGAGGGAATATTTATATTGCCCAGCCCCCTCTCTATAAACTCGAATATAATAAAGAGAGTTATTATTTATATAACGAGCAGGAGCTAAACAATAAGTTAAAAGAGATAGATGGAAATCCTCGAATTCAGAGATATAAAGGTTTGGGAGAAATGAATCCTGAGCAGCTATGGGAGACCACCATGAATCCGGGAAACAGAATTTTAAAGAGAATAGAGCTGGAAGATAATTTAGAAGCCGAAACCATGTTTACGGTTTTAATGGGGGACAAAGTTGAGCCCAGAAAAGATTTTATATATCAACACAGCCTGGAAGTGAAGGAGCTGGATATTTAATTAATCAATTGATAAATTGAAGAAAGAGTAAATCATGAAAGACGAAGAAAAAGACAATTTCGATAATAATAACCAAGAGGAAAAAGAAGAGCGCGAAAAAGAACTGACAGACTCAAGCAGAACCTTGCTCACTGATGTTGGAGAGGAGATAAAAGAAGCCTATCTCAGTTATGCCATGAGTGTCATAGTGGGTCGAGCCTTACCTGATGTCCGCGATGGATTAAAACCGGTTCACCGCCGGATATTATATTCTATGGAAAAAATGGGTAATACGCCCGATAAAGCTTATAAAAAATCGGCTCGAATAGTAGGAGATATCATAGGTAAGTACCATCCTCATGGCGATATAGCCGTATATGATACCATCGTAAGAATGGCCCAGAATTTTTCTTATCGTTATCCTTTGGTCGATGGTCAGGGAAATTTTGGTTCGATAGATGGCGATTCCGCAGCTGCCCAAAGATATACCGAAATTCGAATGTCTAAAATTGCCCAGGAATTGCTGGCTGATATAGACAAAGAAACGGTTAACCTTGTTCCCAATTATGATAATTCTCTTAAAGAACCGGAAGTTTTGCCGGCAAAAATTCCCCAACTATTACTTAACGGTTCTTCGGGAATTGCCGTGGGAATGGCCACCAATATCCCTCCTCATAATTTAGGAGAGGTAGTTGACGGTGCAATAATGATCATCGAAGACCCGCAAGTTTCCATACAAGAATTAATGACTGTAATTACAGGCCCTGATTTTCCCACCGGTGGCATAATTTGCGGCAGAACGGGAATAAGGAGTGCCTATAAAACCGGAAAAGGAATCATAAAAGTGCAGGCTGCAGTATTTACCGAAGGAGTAGATGGTGAAAAAAATGGAGGCAAGAAAAATCCCCGCATTATCATTAAAGAACTCCCTTATCAAGTAAATAAAGCAAAGTTAATAGAAGATATTGCCCATCTGGTTCAGGATAAAAAGATACTCGATATTACCAACCTAAGGGACGAGTCAGACAGAAAAGGGATGCGGGTAGTTATCGAATTAAAGAGAGACGCCAATGTTAATGTAGTGTTGAACAATCTGTACAAACATACCAATATGAAAACCACCTTTGGGGTTAATATTTTAGCAATTTCCAAAGGCCGCCCCAAAACCTTTAATTTAAAAGAGTTGTTAGAATGCTTTTTGGCCCACCGTAGAGAGGTGGTGGAAAGAAGAACCAGATATGAATTAAGAAAAGCTAAAGAAAGAGCCCACATCTTAGAAGGGTTGAAAATTGCCCTGTCTAATATTGATGAAGTAGTGCAGATTATTAAAAAAGCAGATAATGTAAAAACAGCGCACGATAATTTGAAAAGCAGATTTGGATTGAGCGATATTCAAGTACAGGCTATCTTAGATATGAAACTGCAGCGTCTTACCTCTCTGGAGACCGAAAAGATTTTAGAAGAATATTTAGGATTAATAAAACGTATTGCCTATTTAGAAGATATATTACAAAATGAAAAGAAGCTCATGTTGATCATTAGAGATGAGCTGTTGGAGATGAAGGAGAAATATGGTGATGAAAGAAGGACCGAGATAATAGAAGAAGAAGGAGAGTACGAGATTGAAGATTTCATTACCTTAGAGGATATTGTTATCACTTACACCCGGGATGGATACCTTAAGCGCCTTCCTTTAAGTACTTACAGAAAACAGAGGAGGGGAGGAAAAGGTAAAATTGGAATGACCACTAAATTGGAAGACCTTGTAGACCAGGTGTTTGTCACCACCAACCTCCATGATATCTTATTTTTTACCAGCAAAGGGATAGTTTATAGAAGGAGGGCATATCAGATTCCCGAGGGAGGGACAAAGTCCCGGGGAGTGGCAGTCATCAATTTATTAGGTATTGAAAAAGATGAACATATTACCACTCTTATTCCTATAGAGAGCAATGAATTAGCAGACTCAAAAGAAGAAAATAGCCAAAAGTGTCTGTTTATGGCTACTAAAAAAGGGAAGATAAAAAAAGTGTCTCTTTCCCGTTTTTCTAACTTAAGAAATATCGGGATTATTGCCCTACGTCTCTTGCCTGAAGATGAATTAATCGGAGTAAAGCTTGCCGAGGGCAATGAAGACGTTATTTTAACTACCGAGAATGGGAAATCTATCCGTTTTTCAGGAGACCCGATAAGAACTATGGGGAGAAGCACCTTTGGGGTGAAAGGTATTATTTTAAAGGGTAAAGATTCTCTTGTAAATCTTAGTTTAGTCCCCCCGGATACGGATAAATACTTATTGTTGGTCACCGAGAAAGGATTTGCTAAAAGAACTCTCTTAAAAGAATTCAGAGAATTTAAAAAACGAGGCAGCCAAGGGCTAAAGTCTATTAAACTCACCGAAGAAAGGGGTTTAGTAGTAGATGTAAAAGTGGTAAGCGAAGAAGACCAGATAGTATTAATCAGCCAACAGGGGATTGTTATCCGGGTTCAGGTTAAAGAGATTCGTCATACCGGGAGATACTCGCAGGGAGTTAGGGTAATGAGTCTTGCTCCGGAAGACAGGGTGGCCAGTGTTGCCCTGGTGTCGAGTGAAGATGTTGACCTAAGCTAAAGATGTTTAAAAGGTGGCAGGGGACACACATAATATCGAGAGTAATTTTCTATTTAGAGTAAAAAACGAGCTGAAAGAGGTGATTCTAATGCCTTATCCAGAAATTTATTTAGAAAAAATGGAAAAAATAGAAAAAGCCAGGAAAAGATTTATTAAAACTGGGAGAATTGATTCCTCGGTTGTTCGTCCAATCATTGCTGATTCATGGGAAAGATGTAAGTTGGCA
>JBBRDV010000036.1:0-12717 GCA_038203565.1 Atribacterota bacterium | reverse complement strand
CTCAAGTGCCCCTTGAATAGTTTCAGTAAAACTCATTGTCCCCCATCTTTGTAAAATAGCAACAAAAGTATCTGGTTCGGTAGGTACTAAGGCAACTTGAAAAGGTCGCTCTGAAGCTGCTGGCATAAGTAAAAAATCTTGATCTAAAAAGAAATCGGCTGTTGCTGCCATAGGAGACTTCCCTACACCAGCATAGGCTGCAACCTTATTTTCCTTGGCAGAATATCCAATAAAAGGAGTAATTCCAGCCCAACCTGCATAGTGCATTTTAGTTACCTTAAGAGCCATTGCTGCTGCTACACCAGCATCAAAGGCGTTACCACCTTTTTTAATAATATCATATCCAATTAGTGAGGAATAAGTATTTCCTGAAGCTACAACTCCTTCTGTTCCAAACATAACTGGACGCATGGCTTCAACAATATTTGGCGTACGAACTGAACCATAGGTCATTACGATATCTTTTAAATCTTGTTGTTCAGCAAAAACTCCGCTTACACTTGTAGCAAATAATGCGACAGCAATCAAGATACCCATCATAAATTTTGTATTCACTTTTTTCATTTTCTTTTTCTCCTTTTAAATTTTTTTATATCGTAAAATTCACAAAGATAAGAAAATTTTCTATCCTTAGTCTCACCTCCCTTTATAGACTTATACTTTTATATCTTTCTTGATCATTTATCACCTCCAGTTTAACTGATTCCCAAAAGCACAAAAAGCTCTGGGCAACTCTTATACCAGGGGCTTGTGCAAAAAAACTCAAAACTAATCCAAATAATTTTGAGTTTCAATCCTGATATCTATCTTACGACCCAATAATATCTACATAATATCTTAATATTTATTGTGCTATATATATTGATATTTTATTTTTAAATTATATAAATGGTTAAAATTATAAAATATAAATTTCTATTATAATCTTATCCAATATCCTTGTATCCAATTTTATATTATCAAAATATTTATTTCTTGTCGAATAAAAGACATTAGTTTATTAAAGGGATTCCGCTCCTGATACCTTATCGTAGGTCCAGCCACTAGCATAACCCCGGAAAGGTCTACCTTATTCTTGAGGTGAGTCTACCTTTTTTATTTATCTCTTGGTAAACCTTTTTCTTAAAAATACCTACTAAAATTTTACACTATCTTTCGAAAAGCAAGTAATTATTCAATCTTTTTTCTAAATCATTTAAACCATAAGTTAAAAATAATAGATAATGTTCTTTGGGGGCAATAAGAAATTCATCCTTATTGCCCCTTTAATTTATCAGTTTGCTCTATGTTAGAAAGTTCATCGATTACCTTTTGTCAATTTCAGAACTTTTTAAAGTCCAAAATTTAGAGCAATTATCAAAACAACGATTACCAGCCTATTCCGTAATCTTCGCCATTAACACTGGAACCACCCCAGTAAGTCTGGTGTTCCCAATCGATGTAGATTGCATTGATTGGTCCGGAATTAACAGTATCTGCACCAGCATACTCTACTTTATATCCCATTGCGGTAAGCTTATCAGCTGTTTCCTGAGGAATTCGTGCATCAAGCCGAATTCTCCCCGGATACTGATCATGAGTACCAAAAGAACTCTGCATCTGGTAACTGGTAAAGTAAGGACCTTCAGCAGCTTCCTGTACGTTCTTGCCAAATTCTACCACGCTTAAGAAGAAGCTGATTAAGTTCTGTTCCTGCGTATCTCCACCCTGTACAGCAAACGAAAGGTAGGGATGGCCGTCTTTGGTCGCAAAACTAGGAGTAAGGGTAACTCGAGGTTGCTTCAATGGTGCAGTTATATTAAAGGGATTCAGTTTTTCATCAACGACAAACTGCTGTAAACGCTGACTCATACCGACTCCGGTATGACCGGCGATAAATACAGGATTCCATCCGCCACTGGGGGTTACAGAGACTACCATACCTTTGGCATCTGCAGCCTGGATAGAAGTAGTTCCGGCATAGAACCGTTCTTCTATTGCAGGATTCCAGGCAATACCGGTTACATTGGGTTTCCAGTTAGATAATTGATCTTTGTAGGGATTTTCTTCCCCTTGGAAAGGATAAGGATCGCCTGGTCTGACATTGGGATCATTCTTTTCCCAATCGATCTGTTTGAATCTTTCTTTGGCATATTCCTTAGAAAGTAATCCTTCTAAAGGCTCCACAGGTGGAACAGTCGGGTCGCCATAGTAGAAGTCACGGTCAGCAAACGCCAGATTCTGTATCTGATAAAGCATATGAATAAACTCTGCACTCATATATTCGTATTTGGACATATCCACCAGTTCTAGAAGATTCAGCATCTGTATGAATACTGGTCCCTGGGTCCAGGAAGTCAGTTTATATACTTCAATCCCTTTATAATTGGTGTGGATCGGCTCTTCAACGGTCGGTCTGGTGAAGGCCATATCTGCCATGGTATGTTGACCGCCATTTTCCTGACTGGATCTGACGAATTCCTGCGCAATATCGCCTTTGTAAAAACGATCATTGGCAGCCATAATCGCTTCTTTGCGGGATGCCCCCTTGGCCAGAGCTTCTTGCTCTGTTTCCACTAATTTACGGTAAGTATTTGCTAAATCCTTTTGCACAAATATTTGTCCCTCTTCAGGGGGATTGCCACCCGGTAAATAGATAGGCGCGCTATATTTCCATCCAGCCAACATATCTTTACTTTTTGTAATGCCTCGTACTAATTGACCTTCAATAGGATATCCGTCAGCTACTTGAATTGCCGGTGCCAAGACTTCTTTTAAGCTCATGGTACCAAATTCAGCAAGCATAACAAACAAACCTCGAGGTGTTCCCGGAGTAGCAGCTGCCAATACACCATACTCGGGAGGAAAAGCCATGCCCTGTTCAAAATAGAATTCCGGAGTTGCTCCGGTGTAAGCATGTCCCATGCCATTAATACCATACACCTTTTTGGTTTCAGGATCATAAATTAAAGCCTGGGTTTCTCCTCCAAAGTGCAAGGAGTCAGTCATGGTACAAACCACAGCCAACATAGCACAGGTGGCATCTACTGCATTACCACCCTGGGCAAATATCATTGCACCAGCGGTTGCCCCCAAGGGTTTTCCGGTAATAGCTACCCAATCTCTACCAAAAATAACTGGCTTCCAGGTCCGAGCAGAAGCAATACCGCTAAAGAACACTAACAGTAAACTTAATACCAATAAACCGATTATAATTTTACGACTTATTATTTTCATTTTTTCCTCCTAAAATTAATTAAACTAAATTATTAAACTTAAATCATAAACTCTTGATTTTATGGCTTATTTTTTACTCACCCCCTATCTTTTAGGACTTTGTGGTCTAATAATAAATGTCGCTTATTAAATTACGATTAATTAAAGAGGTCTTGTACCAGTAACCTTATCGTAGGTCCAGCCACTACCATAACCCCAGAAGGGTCTACCTTCATTAAAGAAAAACTCCCTGATTCCTGGAATGGGGAAAAGCCAGGGTTCCGGTTCTTCTACCTTAGCCAGATATTGGCCGATACCATTTTCTACGATTTCCGGGTAAGTGGGCATGTTTGTAATGATAATCGGTTCCCCCGGGTTCAATTCATTCCAGGCATTGGCCAGTTCAAGTTGATTTTGGACCTGTCGTGCAACCCTGACACTGATTGGATATCCCTTTTCGTCATAGGACATAAACAGACGTCCAGCTCTGCCTGCTTGCAGTTCAAATTCATCAATGGCATCAAGGATCAATTTTTCCGTTGATTTTCCTCTTAGTGGTCCATGCATGGGGCTGGGAGTTTCAATAAGTACTGCCAGGGTATCAGTATAATCTCCCCATTCCCGATGAGAAAGACCATGCAAATTTTTAGGAGATACCTCCAAACGAACATTGACATCCCAAAACATATCCATATTCAGCACAGATATGGTAGCTAAATCCAGAGCTCTTTCATGGGCTGCAATAGATCCCACTAATGGACGATCAGGTGGGGCTTCATGTGGATCAATCGATACTGACACTTTTTCTTTCCGAATGAGTTCTAAAATTGCAAAAGATAGTTTTTCATTTAATCTACCATTTGGTCTTCCGGGATGAGCACGGTTTAAATTTAGCGTCTCACCCTCAGAGAGTGTCTGCCCTGATGGATAATTAACCCAAACGGTAGGGTTTGGCCAGGAATATACCGGATTCATAATTCGGTTTCCATAACGAAACCATCGTAAGTTATCATCATCCTGCTGAATGTGAAAACGGGGAGGATAGGCTCGTCCAGGTTCTCCGGTACCAAAACCGCTCTTTTGTGCCCTGGGAATAACAATTAATCTCCCTGCTTCCACTATAGCATTTTCGATAGCGGTCACACCACTCAAAAACCCAGCTGGCTCACCGGGATGAGTTCCACACATCAACAGCATCGTTCCGCCAGGCTTATCACTTTCTAAAAAATAGACTTCGGTATCTACTGGGCTACCTTTTAATTCATCAAAATATTCACTCAACATACCAATCCGAGTAACCCCCGGTCCGGCTACAATAGGCTCATCAATCCTCTGCCTTAAAAAGTATATTGAAGCTAAGCCGGCGATAGTAAATACGATGAGCATAGCAATTATTCCATTTTTTATCACTTTTTTATCGGCCATTTTGTTATTACCTCCTTAGTGTAAATTTATTTAATACCAAGCAGTCTTAATAGGAAGGGAACAGTTACTATTGCATAACCAATCTGTCTTACAAATTCCTTATGGATAAAAATACTCCACAAGAACATACTCACAACATAGATATAAATTATCCGATAGATAAGATTGTAAAATCCGAATATATCCATTTTTTTCCTCCTTATTATAGTCCTAAATTATAATCCCAGAAAAGAACCAATGGGGTTAGCAAAATAGATCACTAAGAAACCGATGGCTGCTGTTAATAATGCCAAGGGTAAACATCTTTTGGTAACGCTCATGTAATTCTCAATCCCCACAATTCGAGCAGCGAAGAGAGAGCTTAAGGCAGTTGGAGGAACCAAGCAGCCTAAAGAAAGGAACAAGGAAAGCCCCGTAGTAGTGATAATAGCGTTTTGAAATGAAAAGGCTAACACGATGGGAGGTCCTACGATGGCCGCAGTTCCAAAGGGAACAAACGGTCCGCCTAAGAGAGGGGGTGCAATCATTGTACTAATATAGAGTGCCCATCGAGGCAAAGCAATGGTATTGGTAGCTAAAAATCCTCTGCCTCCAGTTAAGGTTAGGAAATGAACAAACACTCCCATTCCGGCAAAAAGTACCATGATTACAAATGCTTCCTTAAATATCTCCAATGATTCCTTAAAAAAGTTAACCCTTTTTACGCCGGTAAACAACGCTACCAAAGCACAAATCATAAAGTTAAATGGCATGGCCGGATCCGGAAAAGCAAAAGGCCACATGGTCGGAAGAATCATCAAAACAACTAAAACAAGTAAAGGAGAAAAAAGGACTAAAAGTTGGCCTCCACTATAAATTTTATATTTTTTCATATCCTCATCAACTATTTCTTTCAGTTTAGGTACAGTAATAAATTTCCTCCCCAATACAATCGCCGACAATATGGCGAGAGGGAAAGTTAACAAAGCTAAAGGTAAGCCGAAACCTTCATAAGGCATAAAGGTACTGGTACAGATAATCATGACCATGGCATTCACTGGAGGAGCACTTTGTCCCATTAGTGCTGCCATCGCAACGATACCAGCGGTTTCTAATTTAGGTATACCCATGCGTAGCAGTATAGGTGCGACAAGTACTCCGGTACTGAGCACCGCTACCGGCGTAGAACCGGTAATCATCGCCGGAAACATGATAATAATTGACAACATTCCCAGTAAGATACTTGGATATCGATAGAATTTGTCCATAATAAATCGTGTGATCGCGTCAAGGGCGCCCGTAGCACGCATGATTCCGATAAACACCATTCCGGTAATAATAGTCATCATTAAATGCTCGAAATAAAAAGTACCCTCGATAAGGTGTTGAAGAGGTATTCCAAACCCGGTTAAAAATGCAATGGCTACTGCAGCCAAAATCATAGTTATTCCCACGGGCAGTTTTCTTTTAAAACCCAGATAGAATACCACGGCAATAACTGCAAACACAATGATAACTTCTAAAGTTGCACTCATTTTATGACCTCCTTTGATTTTTTACCAATTAAAAACTAATTTAAGATTGTTATTTTTTTATTACTAACTATATGGAAAATAGAATACTATACCATCATTACCATCATTGTTTTAAGATTACAATCCAAAGACTGCTTTAATAACATCACTGGCTTCCGTTGTCTTTTCTATTTCCTTAAGAGGAATATTGTTCTCTAAACAAATCTTAGTAAAAAGGCCATCTTTATTTCCATCACTTCTGATAAGTACATAATCACATTTAGGGGTAACTAAATTAATCATTACCATAGAATTTTCGCCTAATCTATCCTTCCCGCCAAGATGCATTCCGATAATTTTTATTCCTTTTTCTTTACATGTTGCAATTAACTCGTTGGCTCTTTGCACTTCCGCCTGAAGGTCTACACCTGCTGCTCCTAAACCTTTACCACTTGCCCCCAAAATAATGATTAACGTTTTCATCCCTTCGAGATCCTTTGGTTTTAAAAAGTTTTCACTTTTAATTTCAAAATTCATTCTACGGGCTAATAAACTTACCATAGCAATTTCCGGAGCTTGTCCGGGTGTTGTCATGGCGACAGGGGTTTCTGCAGTAAAAGGTACAAGGAGGACTTCGGCTTGAGCCGCTTCTGGGGCTTCTTTAACAGGCTCTACCGGTTCATCCATGGCTAGAACTATCCCAGTGATAATCATAACAAAAACTAGCAGTAACGCTATTTTCGGTAAACATTTTCTCATTTTATTTCTCTCCTTTAAAGATTTTATATCTAAAAATGTATAATTCTATAATTTAGTATGTACTCTAAATATCACCTCCTTTTAAAAAATTTCTTATCATTTATTGCGTTTTTATTTTGTAGCATCATTTCCAGAGTTGCACTTTAACATGTAAAAATACTAAAAAGTGCAACTCTGGTAAAAAGAAAATAAACTATACGGTTCTTGCAGCTACCGGTCGAGCTTCGGCTAATTTACTATCAACAAATTTCTGAATTTTTTGAACATCTTGAGCTCTAAGGTGATTAAATCTTCCTTGTACCTTTAAATACTCCTCAACCGGTTTCATTTTACTTGGGACGTGATCTAATTTTTTCTTATTTTCATCAATTTCATAGTTAATCCACATGCCCGTTTGGATAGCTAATTTGGCCATTTCAATGGTTCTTGATGCATCAAATCTCCATCCTTTTGGACAAGGGGTATGAACATGAATAAAAGCAGCACCTTTCTTATTTAAAGCCTTCCTAACTTTATTCATTAAATCAACTGGATATCCTATGGTTGCTTGTGCGACATATTTGACCATGGGATGCCCATAGTAAATTAAAGCGGTCAGATCTTTTGGCCAAAACTCATTTGCCTCAGGGATTTTGACACCAGGTGGTGTAAAAGAAGTGGCTGCCCCGTAGGGAGTCATTGGAGAAACCTGAATTCCAGTATTTGCATAAGATTCATTATCATAGCTAATTACCAAGATATCATGGTTTCGGTACATTGCCCCTGAAAGAGCCTGTAAGCCGATATCTGACGTTCCACCGTCACCACCCATCATAATAATATTGGGAAACTTGCCTTTGTATTTTCCTTTCCGAATCATTGCTTGATAAGCTGCTTCTACTCCGGAAGCAACTCCGGCACCATTCGTTATTTGGGTATGCATCCAGGGAACCGCAAATGGTACACAAACATAGCTGGTATTGGCTACATACATACATCCTGTTGGACCGAGAAATATGGTGTTCTCCCCTGCTGCTTTGGCAATTAATCGATAAGATAATGCTGGGCCACATCCGCCGCAAGTTCTATGCCCAGGTACATATTGCTCTTCTAATGGTGCTTTCAAAACCGAAGCAATAGGTTCTTCTAACATAACAGTATTGTCACTCATTCTATTTTTACCTCCTTTAGAATGTTAAATCTTCTTCGTCTTCTTCAAAACCAATCCAATATACTGGTTTTTCTATCTTCTTCCGTTGAGCAGTATTCATGAGTTTTTTCGCCATAAAATAGAAATCCTTTAGCCTGATGGCTTCTCCTCCCAAGCCAGCCATAAATGAAATGAGCAACGGTCTCTTGTTTTCTGGTAAACTATAAAGTGTTGCAGCAACTTCGGGAGTAAAAACGCCAGCTTCTCTGGCTACACCAAAAGAATTATTAGTTTCAATAACTCCTACTACTTTATAACGAGATAGTGCTTCGGCAATTTCATCTGTCGCCCAGGGTCGGACAAAACGGAGCTTACATAAAGCTAAATTAACTCCCTGTGACTTTAAATTAGCAATGGCATAGCGTGCTGTATGGGCATGTGCCCCATTGATAAACAGACATACCTCTGCATTATTGGGGTTGTAATCTTCAATAAAGGGATCATACTTTCGGCCAAAGATTCGTTTAAAATCATCCATTATCCCTGGAATTATTTCCTTGGCCTTATCCATAACAATCGCTCTTTGTAATTCAAGGACAGGGCCCTGGTCAGAATAAATTTGTGGTCCGTGCCCGTAGGGTCTTAGAGGATCTAATGGTTTATCCAATTTATAGGGGGGTAAAAATTCATTAACCTGTGATTGTTCAGGAACCACAACATCTCCAGGAATATGGGATACAAAATAACCATCCTGGCAGTTAAATTGAGGCAAAGCAACCCTTTTGTCCTCTCCTAAACGGTAATAAATTAACGTATTATCTAAAGCTTCCTGGGGTGTTTCTGCCCATCCCATAATCCATCCCTGGTCTCGAGCGCAAAGAACGTCAGAATGTTCAGAGCCAAAATCACCCGGAGGATCAAGGGTTCTATCCGCAATCACCATTTGAACCGGACAACGTCCCCCAGAAATTGGAGAATAAGTTTCAAACGCATAAGTGACTCCAACGCCAGAACTTCCGGTCATTGTTCTCGCACCAGAAGCAGATGCACCATGAACAATGGCTAACTGGCCATGCTCACCTTCTGCGTGTACAAATTCAGCATCAAGTTCCCCATTGGCCACTTTTAGAGAAAGATCGACCATTAATCCTGTATAAGGTCGAATAGGGAATGAACTAATTACATCAACGTCTGCAAGTTTTGCTGCTTCAGCTACTGCTGCTAACCCAGCAAGAAATCTTTTTTCACCTTTCATTATATATCACCTTACTTTCTATTAAATTTTAATATGGTAAATCTCGATAAACAACAACTTCGTCAAAATCTAATTCCGGAACTCTACTAATTGCTCCTACCGGACAAGTTACAGCACATATCCCACAGCCTTTACAATATTTTAGATTTATCTTCATATCACCGCTTTCATCTACTGAAATAGCAGCATCTGGGCAATTGATCCAACAAACCCGGCAATGGGTACATTTATCTTGATCAATGACTGAACGTAAAATACGCCAACCTCCAGTGGTCATCTGTTCCTGTTCAGTTTTTGGACAGTCTACAATCAGCCCCTCGGGAAGCTGTTTTTCTTTAGGAATTTTGGGCTTGCTCATGATAAGCTTTTCCTCCTTCATATATTTATTATTCTATAATCCTAATCATTTCTCTATTTTTATTTTCATAGATAATCTTAAATCTATAACTGTTTGATTTTCACGCTATCGTATCCTTTTTGAGCACCCTCTTTATTTTGAACTACCTTTTTTAAGCTTTCCAAGGAATATTCCCCACTGACCTTTGCGACTGCTCCAGCTAAAACTGCACCAATTCCCCTACCTAATGCCTTTGCCGAAGCTCCTTCAATGTCCATAAAATCATCCACTATTTTCTCAGCAACTTTAGCATCAACGGTTGCAATCGCTCTTAGTAGCTCTTTATTGGGAACAAATTTCAGTAATTCTTCAGGATCTCTTTCTGTATTGAGGATCAATATGCCGCCTTTGGGCATACCCCTTAAAATATTATACCCTTTTATCAAGGATGGTTCAACTAGAACGACAATATTCGGGTGGTCATTTTCATATAAATACTTTTCTTGAATTTCTTCAGAACTAATTCTAGCATATTTTCGTACCGGTACATTGACACGGTCCGGTAAATCTACATAATTATCAAAAGCCTGAACATGTTTTCCTTCTTGAGCAGCAGCCGCAGCAATACAATTTGCAGTATCTCTGCCTTCAGCATCTTGAAGAACGCCTGTTGCCCAAATGGTTATCTCTATGACCTGGTTCTTTATTTTTGTCTCAACCATTTTTTTTACATCCTTTCTTTAAATTTATTCATCGTTTTTTCAATTAAAATAACCCAATAAGTCTTATAAAACTAAATTTATATTTTGTTAATCACCCCTTTTTGTTTTATAATTTCGTTCATAGTATAATTAAATATTTGCCATAAAGATTACTTGTTTAACTAAATGATTACTTGAACGATGATTTTTTACTAATCTTCAAAATATCTTTTTCAGATTCTTTCAATGCTTCATTAAAATGATGTGGTGAAATTTCAATATCGTAATTCTTCTCAGGATCAATTTTCTTATTTTTTGTAAATAATTCCTGCAAGGCCAATATGGCAGCTTGCCTGCATACCCAATTAATTTGCGACCCGGAATATTTTTCCGTTTTTTCAGCTAATTCTTGTAAATCTATATCCTTTGAAAGTTTTCTATTTTTAGTATGTAATTTCAGTATTTCATAACGTTCCTTCTTGTCCGGAAGTCCAAAATTAAATAAAAATTCGAATCGTCCAGGTCTAATTAAAGCGGGTTCTAAAAGGTCGGGACGATTTGTTGCCCCTAATACAATGACTGATTTGTTACCCTCTAATGAATCAAACTCGATAATAATTTGGCTTACAATCCTCTGAGCAATGTTAGAATGTTCATTGTTTTCTCCCCTTTTTGGTACAACACCATCCAGTTCGTCAAAGAAAATAATACAAGGAGATGACTGTTTTGCTTTTTTAAAAATTTGCCGTAAAATCCTTTCCGATTCCCCTAACCATTTGGAAAATAAACTCGGGCCATTGATGGAAATAAAATTTACACCACTTTCATTGGCCAGTGCTTTTGCCATCAAAGTTTTCCCGGTTCCCGAAGGACCCACAAATAATATTCCTTTTGCATTATCTAATTGGAGATTTTTATATATCTTGGGGAATTTCAAGGGTAGTTTAACCAACGATATTAAATCCCGTTTTATTTTTTGGAGTCCTCCGATATCAGACATACTGATTTTTGATAATTCAAAAGAATACTCCCTTAAAGCGGAAGGCTCAACTTCTTTTAAGCTTATATTGAAATCCGCCATGTTTATAATCGTCTCTTTTCCGTTATCTGAAAAATCTCCAAATATTTCTCTTTTATCAATAATTCTTTTAAATGCATGCATGCCAGCTTCACGGCATAGATAGGCTAAATCAGCACCGACAAAACCATGGGTTATTTCTGCGATCTTTTTAAGGTCAACCTCATTGCTTAGGGGCATATTTCTGGTATGAATTTCTAATATTTTTAATCTACCCTCTTCATTAGGGATAGAGACGGTTATCTCTCGATCAAACCTTCCAGGCCTTCTTAAAGCGGGGTCTAAAACATCTGGGATATTTGTCGCCCCAATGATAATCACATCACCTCTATCCACAATTCCATCCATTAAAACTAATAATTGTGTAATTACTCTCTTCTCCACATCCCCTATCACCTGTTCTCTTTTAGGTGCTAGGGCATCAATCTCATCTAAAAAAATGATACTCGGTGAATGCTGCTTGGCATCTTCGAATATCGCTCTTAATGTTGCTTCACTTTCTCCATAAAATTTATTCATGACTTCCGAACCATTAAGATGAATAAAATAAGCGGAGGTTTCACTAGCAATAGCTTTTGCAATGAGTGTTTTTCCTGTTCCCGGGGGGCCATAAAGTAAAATTCCATTAGGGGCTTTTAATCCTAATTTTGAAAATATTTTGGGAAATTTAAGAGGAAGGTCAATAACTTCTCTGATTTTTTGAATTTCTTTATCTAAACCACCGATATCTTCATAATACACTTTAAATCCTTTATCAGAGACATCATCTCCACTGGATAATACTATTTCTGTAAAGGGGCGAATAATCACCGCTCCGTCAGGAGAAGTTCCCTTTACAAAAAAATTAATCGGTTGACCAAATAAAAAAACCCTGACTTTATCTCCAATGATTACAGGTATGTTTGTCAGGGTTTCTCTTATCAGTTGTATGTCGGGTTTTCTCCCAAATAGTCTATCAATATCTAAATTAGATAATACGAGCGTCTTGGCATCTTTGTAGTTTACTTTTTTCAGGTTAATCCTATCCCCTAAACCCACATTGGCGTTTCTTCTTATTATCCCATCAATTTGGATTACTTTTTCTCTTTGATACTCCGGAGACAGGGGAACTACCTTGGCAATAGTAGTAGATTCCTGTCCTATTATTTCTATTACATCGCCAACGTTAGCGTCTAACCTTTTCATATCCTCTAAAGGGATGCGGGCGATTCCTTTGCCTATATCGAAAGATAAAGCCTTAATTACTTTCAAAGATACATCTTTTATATCAACTTTCAATTTTTATCTACTCCCTATTCCAAAAATATATTTTCAGTTTTCTATTTTTGATCAATAATCTTTAATA
>JBBRDV010000035.1:0-12721 GCA_038203565.1 Atribacterota bacterium | reverse complement strand
TTTTATTTATAGCAATAAAGTTTTGTTATTTTTTATTGAATTGTTGGATTGCTTTATGAGGAAGATGTTAGTTAAAAAATCATAGTTTGATAAATCTTTTTCCTTCGATCTCTTTTATTAGGTCTTGTAGTTCGAGGCTTAATAGTATCTCGCTTACTTTACCGGCGGAAAGTTTGCTTGCCCCAATAATTTCATCTATTTGGATAGGTTCTTTGGTAATTATCTGGTAAATGGTTTTTTCTTCTTCCTTTAGGGAAGTATTTTCTTTAACCATCTCTTTTTCAGCTGTTTTTCGAGGAAGTGCTACGTGAATTTCTTCTAAAATATCTTGATAATTGTCTACTAATTTTGCTCCCTGTTTTATTAAATTGTGCGAACCGTTGGATAACGGAGAGTTTATATTACCGGGAATTGCAAATACTTCCCTGCCCTGTTCGAGGGCGAAATCGGCAGTGATTAGAGCACCGCTCTTTTCAGCTGCCTCCACTACCACCGTTCCCAGACTTAATCCGCTGATGATACGATTCCTGCGGGGAAAATTCTGTCTTTCCGGCAGAGTAGAAAGAGGAAACTCGCTTAGTATTGCTCCCGATTCTTGTATCTCTTGAGCCAGCCTTCTATTCTCGGGAGGATATATATGGTCAATACCGCAGCCCAATACTGCAATAGTGCGGCCATTTACTGAAAGTGCGCCTTTATGGGCGGCTGTATCTATTCCCCGAGCCATTCCGCTAATTATGGTCAATCCGGTTAAAGCTAAATCTTTGCTTAATTTTTCGGCCACCATCTTTCCGTAGTAGGTGGCTTTTCTTGTGCCCACGATGGAAATAGAGTTTTTGTCTGACTCTACGATAGTTCCTTTAAAATATAAAACCGGAGGAGGATAATGTATGGTTTTTAGGTTTTCGGGGTATAGAATATCCTCTATGATTAATACATTGATTTTATTTTTATGTATTAAGTCTAATTCCTGTTCGGGAATAATATTGTTTTTTTCTTCGAAGAGCCTGGAGGCTATTTTAGGGCTCAAATTCAGTACTTTGGATATTTCTCCTGATTTTGCCTGCCAGGCAGCATCGGTAGAGCCAAAGTATTCAAGTAATTTGTAAAATCTTTTTGGACCTATGTCCGGTATTTTATTCCAGGACAGCCAGTATTTTAATGAATTTTCTTTCAATTGATATTCCTCCTCGATTCCTTGCGGATTCGATAAATCAAACCCCTACTAAACACGATGTGATATACGGCATACTAATAAGGTCCTTTGCTGACTAAGATATTGACTTCTTTGCTGCTTGAATTTATATTTCCCGGTTCAGGGGTTTGAGCAATAACCAAGTTCTCAGGGACGGAAAAATGATTGGTATAGGTGACTCTGCCTAAAATCAGACCGTATTCTTCGATAAGAGCCACGGCTTCTTCCAGCTCTTTATTTCTGAGGTCGGGAATGTTTAAGGCAATAACCTTGTTCTCTTTGCTTACTACCACATAAATTTCTCTGTTCTTTTTTACTTTCGCCCCGCTGGTCGGATCCTGGGTGATGATTTTATTTTGAGAGATTCCTTGGTTAAATTCCTCGCCGGAGATATAAATCTTTAGCCCGGCATCATACAATTTTTCCTCAGCAATATTCAATTCATCACCGATTATCGAGGGGACTACGGTATCGGAAACATCAAACATGTTTTGGAATACCAGAAAGGCACAGAGTGCACCGGCAATTACTGCAAAAATTATGAAAGCCGGGGTGAGAAATGATTTACAGATAAAACGAAAGATTTTCTCTATCCAATCCATTTATAACCCTACCCTTTTCTTATTATTTTTGCCATAAAGAATCCATCCAGATCCAAATCCGAATTAGAAAGCCCGGGAAGTATCTGAATAAATTTATTTTGGTTGTGCTGATCTGACTCATAGACCGGTAATTTTCGCTCTTTTATAAATTTACTTAAATCCTCTAACTCGAAATTAGGATGTTGCTCCAAAAATCTGCTTACTGCTTCCTCGTTCTCTTCCGGTTCGGTACTGCAGGTAGAATATACTAATCTCCCGCCGATTTTCAGGTAATTGGAAGTGATGTCCAATATCTTCCCCTGCAGTTTGGTCAACCGTTCAAATCTTTTTTCATCATAAGTTTGCCATCTCAAATCAGGTTTTCTCCTGATCACTCCCAGGCCGGTACAGGGAACATCTACTAAAACTTTATCTGCTACCTTTAGGTATTTTTCAGCTAATATAGTGCCATTATTCTGCCGGGTCTTTACTATATCAATTCCTAATCTCCGGCAGTTATTTTTTACCGTTATTAATCTTGATTGGTTGCTGTCCATTGCCAGGATACTGCCTTTGTTTTCCATCAACTGTGCAAGATGGGTGGTCTTCCCTCCCGGAGCACTGCAAACATCGATTACCAATTCACCGGGTGAAGGGTCGAGCAGATGAGAGACCAGTATTGATGCTTCATCCTGAATCTGAAATAACCCATCCCGGTAAGCAGGAAATTCAGTGACATTGGCAAGTCCTTTAACCTGTAGTGCTTCTTCGGTAAACAGCCCTTCTCTTACCGAAATATTCTTTTTTTCTAAAATCCCTTTTAAATCAGAGCGGGATAACTTCAGGGTATTAGTTCTAATTACTAAAGTTGGTATCTTATTATTCGCCTTACATATTGCAACCGTATCGCTAAAGCCAAATCTTTTTAGCCAACGCTCGACTATCTGCAGGGGATGTGAATAAATCGTAGAAATATACAGAGCGGTTTCTTTTTCCCTATCCGGCCAGCGAATATTCTCTCTGTTTCGAATAATATTTCTTAAAACACCGTTTATAAATTTAGCTATCCCGAGATTTCCGTATTTTTTTGCTAATTGGACCGATTCATTACATACCGCATAATCAGGAACTTTGTTTAAAAATAGCAGCTGATAAACACCCATTCTTAATATATTTCTAATCAATACTGCTGTTTCCGACAGAGGTTTAGCAGAAAATTGCGATAGAGCCCAGTCTAATTTATTCCGGTTTCTCACCACTCCGTAGGTTATCTCGGTAATAAAGGCAGCATCTCTGGTGGAATTTTTTCTTTTATCCAATGATTTGCTTAACAGAATATTGATGTAGCCCTGTTTGGAATCAATTTTTACCAAAATAGTCAGTATGGTTTCTCTTATGGGATCAACTTCTATTTTTTTCATATACCCGGTTAATTTTATTTCCCTTCTATCTTCTATTTCTCAGCATGATAAGCCGTAACAGATGAAAGACTGCCACCGAGGCAGCAGCCACATAGGTTAATGCCGCAGCATTTAAAACTTTTTTAACGGTATTAATTTCTTCTGTATCCGAAACAATATTTGCTCCAACCAACAGGTTTATCGCTCTCTTGCTGGCATTAAATTCGACCGGTAAAGTGACGAACTGAAACAGGACTGCTAAGGAAAAAGCGATAATGCCGATATCCATCAGGGCGGGAAAACTGAAGATAAAACCGATTAAAAACAGGGGAACTGCGATACTGGAGCCAATATTGGTGACCGGTACCAGATTACTGCGAAGGGAGAGCGGAAAATATTTTTTGGCATCCTGAAGGGCATGACCGATCTCGTGAGCTACAATTCCCTGGGCAGCTAATGATTTACCATAGTATATTTCTTGGGAGAGGGCTAATTTTTTCTGCCTGGGGTCATAGTGATCAGAAAGGCGTCCTTCTATCGTTTCTATCTTAATATTGCTCAAATTGTTTCGTAATAACAGTTCCTCGGCTATTTCCTTCCCGCTTAACCCGTTTTTGGCTAATATTTTTGAATATTTTAAATAGGTTGTTTTAACCTTGTATTGGGCATAGAGGGTTAAAATTATGGCCGGTATTAAAATAATTATAGTACTGTCGAAAGAAAACATAAAAACCTCCTTTTATTCACCATTAATAGACAGGTGGGCCTGCCCTCGTGAAAACAGGGGACGTCTGTCCTAGGTATTTTCATAAAAATGTCCTGCGTGTGTTTTATATAAATTACTCACCTAATACTTCTGCTGCTTTGATTTTATAGCCATTAACAAACTGGTTCGCGGTTAATTCTTTTGAGCCGGCAGGAACCAGCTTTAATATTTTTATCATTCCCTTATCCCCGGTAGAGATTAAAATACTATCTTTTTCAGTTTTAACTACCATTCCGGGTTTGGAAAAACCTGTGTCTGCTTCATCCTGATAATCACCCAGAAATCTTGCCCGGGTAATTTTCAGTTTTCTACCCTGGTAATAGGTATAGGCACCGGGGAAGGGAATGGTTCCTCTGATTAGATTATAAATCTTTTCTCCCTTATCACTCCAGTCTATTTTCCCATCCCCTTTATTCATCTTGCGGGCAAAAGTTGCCAGTTTATTATCCTGGGAGATCCTTTCTATCTTCCCGCTTTTTATTTTTTCTAAAAGTTTGGGGAGGGACCTGGCGCAGAGAGCAGATAACCTATAGTAAAGTTCACCACAGGTTTCATCCGGTAAAATGTTCATCCTCTCCTGAAAGATGATTTCACCGGCGTCTACTTTCTCCTTCATAAACATAAAAGTTATTCCGGTCTCCTTTTCACCGTTTATAATAGCCCGGTTAACCGGGGCGGCACCCCGATATTTAGGCAGGAGGGAGCCGTGAATATTTATACAGCCTATTTTGGGAATATTTAAGATATGGCTGGAAAGAATCTGTCCGTAAGCGACTACCAGGATAATATCCGGGTTAAATTCTTCCATTCTCTTTATAGATTCCTCATCATTGATGTTCTCCGGCTGAAACACTTCCAGCCCTTTGTCTAAGGCTATTTTTTTTATGGGGGTGGGTAAGATTCTTCTGCCGCGCCCCTGGGGACGGTCCGGCTGGGTAACTACTGCTATTTTGTTTTCTTTGTTGTCAGCCAGTTTCTCTAAAACCGGTCCGCCAAAATCTGCCGTTCCCATAAAAATAATTTTAAGCATAATTACCACCGTTATTTTTTCTTTTTAAATTTATTTAACGCTATCTGCCTTTCCATTTTTCCTATTCTGTCAATAAATAAAATCCCGTCTAAATGATCGATCTCATGCTGAAGCGCGCGGGCAGCTAAACCTTCTTTGGTCATTTCAATCTGGTCTCCGTTCTGGTTAAGTGCTTTCACCGTTACTTTTGATGAACGCTTGACCTGGCTATAGATACCGGGGAGACTTAAACATCCCTCTTCTTCTACAAGTTCTCCCTCGCTTTTAACAATCATGGGATTTATCAATACTATTAACCCGTCTTCCTCTCCGTCAATAACAATAATTCTTTTCGATACTCCCACTTGCGGGGCAGCAAGGCCTAGTCCGGAATCAGCATACATGGTTTCAGCCATATCTTTTATAAGATTCAATATTTCCAGGGCAATCTCTGTAACCGGTAGTGCTTTTCCCCTTAAAACGGGTTCGCCGTATTCTTTAATTTCTAATATTGCCATCTGTTTTCTCCTATGGTAAGATAAATAATTACACACCGATACAATCTAGGCAATGATTTTATGTTTATATCATTCTTACCGGATCGACATCAATAGTCAATCTGTTTTTTTGGTCAAAATGCTTTGATAACATTTTATCATATTTTTTCTTAAATGCTTGATTAAATTTTTCTAAATCTTTTACTTTTACTAAAAATTGTACTTTGAAGTCGTTTCTCGATTTCCATAATACCATATCTACAGCACCCAGCAATTTAAATTCTGCAGAATCTTTATCTTTGCGGAGGGATTCTAAATAACTGATTAGATATTCCGCTCTCTGTTTAACTACTTCCTTCTCTTCTCCCAGGATGACGATTTTAATAATATGGGTAAAGGGAGGATAATCCAATTCCTTCCGTAATTCAATTTCTTTTTGGTAAAAATAATTATCATCCTGTTCTTTTAAGGCAACTATACAGTGGTCTGCGGGATTAAAGGTCTGAATAATCACTTCTTTGGGAAAACTGATCTCCCTGAAAGAGGAAATAACTTCACTAAGCAGCTGAAAGGTCTTTTCCCCTGAACGATAATCCGGCAGATTCAGCAGAGTATCAGCGGAAATAATCCCTATTAAATCTACATTATTAAAATCCACTCCCTTTAACACCATCTGGGTACCTATCAATATATCGGTATTCCCCTTTTTAAATTCTTCCAGAATTTGCCGATAATCATCATCTTTAATTAACGAATCCCGATCCAGGCGCCTTATTTCAGCCCGGGTGAACATCTTCTTGATTTCGCTCTCTAATTTTTGAGTTCCCATCCCCATGGGGCGAATCTCTTTACTATCGCACTTAGTACAAACCTCCATTACTTTTGCCTTTTTCCCGCAGTTATGGCAAATCAGCTGAGCTCTTTTTTGAATATCTAAATGATAAGAAAGCGAAGTATTGCAATCGGGGCATTTAGGTATATGGCCGCACTGGCTGCAAATCATAAAACTTGAGAAACCCCTCTTGTTTAAAAAAAGTACGACCTGCCTTTTGTTCTTTAAACTTCTGGAAATGGCTTGTTGAAGTGCATAGCTTATTATCTTTTTTTTGGACTTTTCCTGGGTCATATCTATGATGTTTTTTTTTAATAGATTTTCTCTTTCCTCTCCGGTGTTCAGTTCCGCCTCTAAAAAATTATTTTCCTGGACATTCCAGTAAGATTCTATCGACGGTGTTTCACTGCTCAGAAAGAGGGGAATGTTCTCCAATTCTGCTCGTTTTAGAGCCACTTCCCGGGCATTATAGCGGGGAGACCTTTCTTCTTTGTACAGACTGCTATGTTCCTGCTCCAGGATAATCAATCCTAATCTGTCAAAGGGTACGAATATGGATGACCTCATCCCCAGGGCTATATTTACCTGTGAATTTCTTATTTTAATCCATTTCTGATATTTGGCCTTCTGGTCTATCTTTTCATCAAAGACTACCATATTATCCTTAAATTCTTTTTCCAACAGCCCGGCTAATTCCGATAGATGAGATTCGGTAGGAGCTAATATAATAGCCTGCCTCCCCTCTTTTAGGGTCTTTCGGATACACCTTAAATAAATTTTCATCCTGCTGCTAAAATTGTTTCCCCGGATTAGAACTATTTTAAACTTTTTATTATTTATAATATTTTCTATCTCTTTTAAGGGGGGATTTTCTTTTACTTCTTCTGCAGAAAATATAATTTTATTATCCGAGGATTTATCATCTTTGGGCAGCCGGGGGAGGTTTTGGGGTGAAACATCTGTTAGATCGAATTTTTTCAGCCAGGCCTTACGGGTCTTAGGAATAGCATAATTTAAGACCTTTTCCCAGGAACATAGATAATAATTAGACATCCATTTGGTTAATCTGATTACCTGGGGAGTAAGAAGGGGTTTTTTATCGATTATTTGCACGATGTCTTTTAAGTTTTTCACATCCGATTCAGCTAAAAATCCCACGACACATCCTGTAGTCACCTTACCCCGGAAAGGTATGGTTACTCTCGACCCGAGAGATATCCGATCTTTTAAATCCTGAGGAATAAAGTAGTGAAATATTTTATCAAAATTATATTCTAAGATTACTATTTCAGCATATTTCTTTTCACCATGCATATTAATAAACTCATTAATTCCATTTTTCACTTTATTTTTAAAATTTCATCTAAGATTTTTTCAGCCATATCAATTTTAGGCATAAGGGATAATTCCCGGACGGTTCCCCTGCTGCTTATCAGCCTGGCTATATTTTTATCTGAGCCAAATCCAGCTTCTTTTGCCGATATATCATTAGCGACAATTAAATCTAATCTTTTTTCCTGCAATTTTTTAAGGGCATTGGCTTCCAAATTTTCCGTTTCCGCGGCGAATCCGACCAATATTTTATCTCCTTTTTTCTCTCCTAATCCATAGAGGATATCGGGAGTTCTTTCCAGCTGGATAAGCGGTTTTTCACTCTTTTCCTTTTTTAGCTTTCCGGCAAATACTTCCTTGGGTCGGAAATCAGACACTGCGGCGGCAGAAATTACTATATCTACCTCCGAAAAATATTTAAAAACTTCTTTTTTCATCTCTTCCGCAGATTCAATTGAAATTGTGGTAATCCCCTTGGGGGCGGGTAAAGAAGTTGGTCCGGTTATCAGAATAACTCTTGCCCCTCTGGCCCGGGCAATCTTTGCTAAAGCGAATCCCATCTTACCGGAAGAATAGTTAGAAATAAATCTTACTTTATCAATAGGTTCTCTGGTGCAGGAAGCAGTAACCAATACCGTCTTGCCCTGGTAATCATTTTTAAAGGTCAGGGCATATTCAACCCTATCTACTATTTCTTCGATATTTGCTAATCTGCCCTCCCCTATCTCGCCGCAAGCCAATCTGCCATATTCTGAATCTATAAACTCGTACCCTAAGGCGGTTAATTTTTCTACATTCTGCTGATACAGGGGATTAGATATCATATTTTTATTCATTGCCGGGGCAAAGATGACCTTCGCTTTGGAAGCCATCACTGTAGTGGTTAACACATCATCGGCAATACCGTTGGCAATTTTACCAACAATATTTGCCGTAGCCGGGGCAATCAATATCAAGTCAGCCCATTCGGCAAGAGAGATATGTTTTATTACTATCTTATCATTGGTAGAAAACAGGTTATCTATTACCGGATTCCCGGAAAGAGCTGAAAAGGTTAAAGGCTGAATAAATTTAGCGGCAGATTCAGTCATAATTACAAAAACCTCTGTGCCTTTTTTCTTTAATAAACTCACTATCTCTGCTGCTTTATAAGCAGCTATGCTTCCGGTAACTCCCAGAAGTATTTTCTTCCCTTTTAACACTTTCTTACCTCTTTATATCGTATATCGTATATCGTTACCCAGTTACCCCGTTTGCCGGTTAACCAGTTAAATTAGTTAAGTTATTTTTTAATCTAATAAGTCTTCAGGGTTTACAAATTCTTCATCTCCATCAAAGAGCTCCTCAATTTCTGCAGGTCCTTCATCTTCATCAGATAATTCTTCAGATTCTTCAGGCTCCTTAACTTCATCAGATAGGTCTTCAGGTTTTGCAGGTTCTTCAACTTCATTGAATATCTGTTCAGCCTTTAAAGGCTCTTCTTTCTCTTTAAGGTACACTCTTCCTGCTTTTATCTCTTCTAAGGCAATTCTAATATGCTGTTTATATTTGGATTTCACTAAAGGCTTAGCCCCTTTCGCCAACTCTTTTGCTCTGTTTGCTACCATCATTACTAATAAATATTTATTATCTATCATGTTTATTTTTCACCCTTCCTCTTGCTGAAAATATACTATTTTACAACTTTAGAACTAAAATTCATTTTTTATAATTTGCTATTTTGCATCTTTCGGCAATGATTATAGACTCTAGTTTTTTTAGAGCGGTTTTTATATTATCATTCACTACCAGATAATTATAGTTTTTTTTATATTCTATTTCAATACGGGCATCTTTTAATCTTTTTTCCAGGGCTTTTTCTCCCTCAGTATTTCTTTTTCGCAATCTATCCTCTAAATCCTTCCAGGTTGGAGGCGCTATAAAAATAAAAATACCATCAGGAAATTTCCTCTTTACCTGCATGGCACCCTGAACATCTAATTCCAGCAGGACATCTCTCCCTTTTTGAAGTTCTTCTACTAAAAATTTTATAGGCGTACCCTTGTAATCTCCATGGACAATAGCCCATTCTACAAATATATTTTCCTCTATCCTTTTTTTGAATTCATCTGCTGTTACAAAATAATAATCCTTGCCTTCTATTTCATCCTTTCGGGGAGGGCGGGTATTCACCGATACAGAATATTCTAAATCAGGGAAAATATTAAACACCTTTTCCCTTAAAGTACCTTTACCTACACCTGATGGGCCAGAGATAACAAACAGCAAGCCCTTGCTTGCACTCGTATGTCGTATATCGTATTTCGTATCTCGTTCAGGGATAGAAGATAAAAACTCTTTATCGTCATTCATATTTAAAATTACCTACTTGAGAGTGTTTTCTTTTAATTTGAAATTTTGTTGGTTATATTCGGTGAATCTATGGGCAATGGTTTCCGGTTGGATAGAAGATAAAATTACATGATTGCTATCCGTAATTATTATTGCTCTCGTTCTCCTCCCATAAGTAGCATCAACCAACTTTTTCTCTGCCCTTGCTTCCTGTTTTAACCTTTTCATCGGTGCGGAATCCGGACTTAAAATGGTTAGAATTCTGGTAGAATTCACAAAATTTCCAAAACCTATATTCACTAAATTATTCAGCATATTTTGTCCTCTATTATTCTATATTTCTAGCTTGTTCCCTTACCTTTTCCAATTCACTTTTTAGCAAAACAACCAAAGAAGTTACCTTTATATCATTAGTCTTAGACCCGATAGTGTTTACCTCCCGATTTATCTCCTGGGTTAAAAAATCCATCTTTCTTCCCACGGATTCCTCAAAATTTAGCAAATTATCGAATTGGATAAGGTGGCTTTTTAATCTGGTAATTTCTTCGGTGATATCCGTCTTTTCGGCAAATATTGCCGCTTCTAATTCGATTCTTCCTTCATCAACATTCAGGCCATCGGTCAAATATTTTATTTTGCTTAAAAATTTATCTTTATAATCGAGAGGTGACGATTTCGAATATTTTTCAATTTTATCTATTAACTTTTGCATTGTCTTGACTCTTTTTCGGATATCGGCAACAAGAACCTTACCTTCTCTTTCCCTCATCTTCAGCAAAGAATCTAAGGCAAGATTCGTGGTTTTTTCTACCAGTGGCCATGTCTTGGCACCCTCTTCTTCCTTTACTATTTTAAATATATCTTTGAACTTAAGCATAGAACCTAGGCCTATTTCATCTTTTAATTTATACTTCTCTTTTAAAGTCTTTAGGTTTTTATAACAGGAATCAGCTATATCTTTATTTAATATTATCTTCTCTTCCGTCAGGCTATAGTTTTCAACTTTTACTAAAATATTAACTTTCCCTCTTGAAACCCTATCTTTTATTAACTTTTCCATCTTTTGTTCAACTTCCAAAGATTGAAAGTTGTTTTTTATATTTATCTCACAGTATTTATTGTTTAAGCTTTTTATCTCTACCAGGCATTCTCCGTCTTCTGCTTTAACCCTTCCCACACCATAACCGGTCATGCTATTAATCAATTTTTTTCCCCTTATGCTTGTTATATTTTAGAAATTATAAACTTCATACTAATTTTATGGTAATACTTACTGCTTGTCAAATTATTTCGTATTGCGGTCTGTGTCAACCTTTTGGGGGTAGTTTTTTTGGTGAAAAAAATTCTTCTGGCTTTGGGTAGACCTACCCCTCTGCCTGTGCGTGTTCGCACGCAGACAGGTAGAGGTGGTTTATACTTACCTACTTTAATATTTCGTTCTCTTTCGGTCTCCCACCATTCATCCCATTCTCCATTTATGACCGTCTCTTTTATCTTTAAGAGAGCCAGGGCTCCTGTTTTACTCCAGCTCATCCCTCTTTTTTTAAAGCGAGAGGCTATCACCTTATTTACGTTTGATTCTATCGCTCCGGCCCTTTCTATCTCTTTATCTTTTAGTTTAAACTGATTAGTAATCCCCTGGCGGTTATGAGATATGTAGGTATACAGTTTTGATAGATTATCTTTCTCTTTAAGGTCATAGGGATTTCTGATTAGCTGGTCTATCTTTAATAAACCCTTATCTATCTGATTAGATAACAGCAGGTCTTTGATTACCTTCTGTTCCTCTTTCCTTTTTGACAGACATTCTTTAAACTTCTTATAAAGGTGGTAGAGATCGAGAATATAAGTAGCAGAAGGGAAGTAATCACCTACTCCCGAGGTGATCCAGGAATCTCCATCTCCGCCGAAGATGACCTTTTTTGCTTTAGAGAGGGAAAGTCTTCTTCTGCCTGAAGGCTTAGTCTTCTCATAAAGTCTTTCCCTGTACCGATAAAGGTAAATTTCTCGGTTAGTCTTTTAGATTTACCTGTTTTATAGCGGGCTTCTTTGCCGGTATAGCCTACTCCCGCTTTTACTTCCAGCTTTCCTCCTTTTTCTTGGCCTTTTTTCTGTAAGGTGATATAGGTAGCATCTGCTTCTAGGTAGGCAGTATCAGGGGCCTCTTTATCCCGGTAATCCAAGTTCTCTATCTGTCTTAACTTTTTCTCCTGGTTTTCCATGATTAATTTGCCCTCTTTTATTACCGATTGTCTTATAGTTTCATGGCAGCAGGGGCCACTGATTAAGAGTCTTATTCCCTCTACCACCTCCCGATAAGAGGAAAGAGCAGAAAGAAAACATTCTATCCTGGCTCTACATAGACTAATTCTCTGGTTTTTACTTATGCTTAAGGCCTCATCTAAGAGGTAGTGAGTTTTACCCTGCTTGTCCTTGTAACGGGAGCGGGAATAGAGGATATCGCCAAAACGGGTGAGAAAGTATTTTTTTCTTTTACCGGTATTCTTAAGTTCTCCCCTTTTTCTCTTATCCCGTAAGCAATTATCTATATCAGTAATGGCTTTTTCAAAGACTTTACGAGCTATACGCTGTAATATTTCAAAGAGCATATTTTCTAAGATATCAAAGGTTAGATCCTTAATGGGTATTTTGACCTTGATCTTAAGGGAAAGTTATTGCTATAGTTTTCATGGGTGCAGCTTACCTCCTTTTTGTAAAGGGTTTTTGTATATAGGTGAGTCTACACCTTTTTATTATATTTTTACGATCCTTCTCTTG
>JBBRDV010000034.1:0-13408 GCA_038203565.1 Atribacterota bacterium | reverse complement strand
TCTTCAATTGCTTCTTTAAACATTTCTCCGGTATCTATGTATTCAGGCAAAGTAGCCATTACAAAAAATCCACCTTGCGGTTTAGTCCAGGTAACCTCTTGTGGAAAATATTTATCTAAAGCATTCAGCATTATATCTCTTTTTTTCTTATAAATTTGAATATTAGATCTGATATTTTCTTCTAATTTACCTGATTTACAATACTCATAAGAAATTAATTGGTTAAAGATACTGGAACATAAATCGGCTGCTTGTTTCAATATGGCCATCTTGCTTATTATATCTTTATTACCTAACACCCAAGCTAATCGCAGCCCCGGGCATAATATCTTAGAGAAGGTTCCTAAACTAATAACCAATCCATTATTATCCAAAGAATATATAGAGGGAATTGGTTCTCCTTCGAATCTGAGTTTTTCATAAGGATTATCTTCTACGATAAATAGATTAAATTTATGAGCAATTTCGATTATTTTCTTTCGTCGAGCCAGGGACATGGTTGCTCCTGCAGGATTTTGAAAATTGGAAATAGTATATATGAACTTAACTTTTTTAGCTTCGTTTTTAAGCTGGGTAAGTTTTTCCTCTAATATATCCATCTGCATACCTTCGTCATCCATAGGTATACCTGCTAATTCTCCTCCATAACTATGAAAAGCGTTTAAAGCAGCTAAATAACTGGGTAATTCAACTATCGCAACATCTCCGGGGTTTAAAAATGTTTTGCCAACTAAATCTAATCCTTGCTGTGAACCAGAACTAATAATTATATTTTCTAACTCTCCATTATTACCATCTTTTGCTAAATGGTCTAAAATACATTTTCTTAATTCGGGTAATCCTTCAGTGGTACTATATTGTAAGGCTCGAGCGCTATTTTTACTTAATACCTTCTGGGTTATTTTCTTTATATCTTCTACCGGGAAAGTTACGGGATCCGGCATGCCTCCTGCTAAAGATATCACTTCCGGATTTTGAACTAACTTCAAAATCTCCCGAATAACTGAACCTTCCATTCTGGAGGCTAAAATAGAATAAAATTCTTCTGTATTTATCGACATTACATTCACTCCTTTTATTTTTTACTTATTACTTTATGTATATTTCAAAGCTTCTTCATCGCCTTTTAATACTCTAACTGCTCCTAAATTTGAAGTGTGTTCTAACCGTGGTCTTTCCTTTATTAAACAAGCAATTTTTGTGCCAACTTACAGAACAAGAATAATAAAATAAAAAATAGCTTATACTGGTTAATAAAAGCAATTTTTAGGAAATAAATCATAATTTTTTATTTTTATTTTCATTTGCATATTTATGCATATTATTGCATTTTATACAATATTTTGTCAATGATTTCATTATAGGTGGCGTACAGCATGGAACTAAATTCGTATCTCGTTTAAGATTAGTTAAGTTGCCTGGTTAGCTGATTAAGGAAAAAGAAGAAAGAAAGACTAATTTAATTGGCTAATTGGTGAATTGGAGAATTGGAAAATTGCCCTCTACTTGTATTCATATATCTTTTTAATATTATACTTTTTGATTTTATAATAAAAACTTCTCAGGCTGATTCCCAATTTGTTTGCAGCCATTGGACTATCCCCATTGGTAGATTTTAAAGCATTTAGAAGGGCTATCTTTTCCGTAGCATCTTTTATCTTTTTTAAATTATCTTTATCTAAATTATAATCAATTAAATTATCAAGTTCAGAACTGATCATTGTCTTTTCTTCAATCACTTCAACCTTATTTGATTCAGTTAAAGGAGGAATATGTTTAGGCGAAATTAACCCTTCACTTAATTTCATATTTATTACTGCTCTTTCAATTACATTTTCTAATTCCCTTACATTCCCTGGCCAGGAATAACCCCCTAATATATTTAATGCTTCCGGTGAAATTCCTTTTACATTTCTTCCAAAATCTTGATTAAATTTTCTTATTAAATTATTAACCAGGAGAGACATATCTTCTTTCCGCTCCCTTAAAGGAGGGATATAGATAGGAATAACATATAGTCGGTAATAAAGGTCATCTCTGAATCTTCCTTCTTTTACAGCATTTTTTAAATCAATATTAGTAGCTGAGATTATCCTAACATCCACATTAATAGGACTTCTTCCTCCTACTCGTATAATCTCTTTTTCTTGAAGCACCCTCAATAACTTAGCTTGTAGATTCAGGCTCATCACTCCAATTTCATCTAAAAATATAGTCCCTTTGTCGGCTTCTTCGAACAGTCCCTTCTTTCCGGTCTTTTTGGCTCCGGTAAACGAACCTCCCTCATAACCAAATAGTTCACTCTCTAATAAAGTATCTACTAAAGCAGAACAGTTTACCCGAATAAATTGTTGGTTCTTTCTTTTGCTAACATGATGTATGGCGTGAGCGAAGAGTTCTTTCCCGGTTCCACTTTCCCCCTGAAGTAAAACGGTCGCGGGAGTTTGAGCAACTTTCCTGGCCTGTTCTTTAGCGAGAATCATTCTCCTGCTTTTTCCTACAATATCTTCAAAAGTGTATTTCGATTCTAAATGCCTGACCCTTTGTTTAATCCTCTTTAACTCCCTATTTAAATATTCAATTTCCGAAACATCATGTATTGCCGCCACACTACCTTTTAAAATCCCCTCTACTATAACCGGCGCTACATTTACAATGACCTCTTTACGGTTAGGGCCAACCCGCATTCTCACTCCGTGTACCGGTTTCTTAGTTCTCAGTACTTTTAAATGCATACTTTCACCCTCATCAGCAATATCAATAGTAGGTGGTTTCCCTATAACATCTTCTTCGATTAAACCAGTAAGCCGGGTATAAGCAGGATTAATAATAGTATGCAAACCATTTTCATCTACTACTGAGATTGCATCATCGGTAGAATGGATAATTGCCTTTAAGGTGCTCTGAATCTCTTTTTGTGTAACAATTTCTTGCAGCCATTTATCTTTATTTGCATTAATCTTCTCTTTCATAAATAAACAACCTTATTTTTCTTTCTTATCTCTTGTAGGGGTCGGATTTATCCGACCCGAAACGGGTTCGATAAATCGAACCCCTACTAAATACTCGATACGAATTTATTCTAACTCCTGGATTCCCACTTTCGTGGGAATGACAGAGGAGGCTGTACACTCCACGCTAGTTTTGCTATCCGCTATTTTACCTATCTAACATTTTTTGGGCATGCCGAATAGCAATCTCGCTCATCTGACTTCCATCTAACATACGGGCAATCTCTTTAACCCGTTCTTCACCTTCCATTTCTTTTAACCTTATCCCAGTTTGATTATTTAAAATATACTTTTCAATATAAAAATGTCTCTCAGCCCTGCAGGCTATCTGAGGCAGGTGAGTTACACAAATTACCTGTCTTTTTGTAGAAAGAGTCTTCAATTTTTGAGCAATTACCTCGCCCAAGCGTGCACCTACCCCGCTGTCAATTTCATCAAAGATTAGCGTCGGAACTTGATCTACTTCCGAAAGTATTGATTTCAAAGCTAACATAATTCTCGAAACCTCTCCTCCTGAGATAATTCGAGCTAAAGGACGTAGTCTTTCTCCCACGTTAGGAGAAATCATAAACTCAATATCATCAATCCCTTTTGGACCTATCTTATATTTTTTACCATCTATTTCTATTCCATTATCATCTTCGTAAGAATTAATAGAAACTTCAAACTGACATCTCTTCATGTTTAAATCTTCTAATTCTTTTACCACCATCTTTTGTAAATCCTCAGCAATCTTTCTCCGATTTATATTTAGATGGTGAGAAGTGGTGGAAATTATATCTTCCAGAGAATTAACTTCTTCTTTTAATTTTTCTAATTTGTCTTCGCTATAATCAACGGCTTCTAATTCCTGATATATTTTTTGGCGATATTCCCATATTTCTTCTATAGTAGAGCCATATTTACTCTTTAAACTATTAATCAGATTTAATCTACCCTCAACTTCTTTTAATTTTTGGCTATCCAAATCTATTCCATCTTTGTATTTTACAATTTCATTCACAATATCCTCAAATTGATATACTACTTCTTTCAAATTTTCTCTTATCTTTTCTATCCGTCGGTCCAAGGAAGCAATTTCTCCTAAATCTACGGAAACTTCGTTTAAGGAATCTCTTACTGAGGATTGTTCGGATCCGCCTTCATAGAGAATAAAATTGGCTTTTTCCATGGTTTCAATAATTTTTTCCGCATTTTTTAAAACCATTTCTTCCTCTTCTAATGCCTTATCCTCATCTTTAACTAAAGATGTTTTATCTATTTCTTCTAGCTGAAATTTTAGAAAATCCATTTTTTTTAAATTTTCTTCTTTGTCTTTTAATAATTGAAATAGCTTTTTTCTCTTTTCTCGCCATCTTCGATAATTATCAAATAATTCCTTTCTATATTTAATCATTTTATCTCCACCCAGATTATCCATCAGATCAATATGTTTGGTAGGGTCTAAAAGAGATTGATGATTATGTTGTCCGTGTAAATCAACTAAAAATGTACCAATCTCTTGAAGTGTGGATAAATTTATCAACCGCTGATTAATCAAGCATTTATTCCGTCCTTTTTTATTAACTTCCCGCCTAATAAGTAAAACTCCCTGTCCATCAACAATTTCTATGTCAGAATTTAAATTATTTATTAGCTCTTTTTCTTGGGGAGTCAACAGAAACAGTGCTTCTACCATTAAACTATCTTCTCCGTCTCGAATTAAATCAGAAGCGGCATAACCTCCCAATATTAAATCTATTGCTTCTATGATAATAGATTTCCCGGCTCCGGTCTCACCGGTTAAAACGTTTAATTCTTCCTCAAATTCAATATTTAATTCTTTTATTAAGGCCATATTCTTTATATTTAATTGAAATAACATTTATTTCGGTATCCACCTCATAGTATAGTCAATACACTATTCTGTTAGTCATATCTGTCCGCTCCATCTTAATTTTTCCCGTAAAATAGCATAAAAACTCTTTTCTTTAAAGGTAATTAATCGAGCTTTATGGTCTGATTTTTTTATTATCACTTCGTCATTTGGCTCCAGGGTATAGCCCTCCTGCCCATCTATGGTTACCATTACCTCTTCTTCGCTTACTTCCAAAGTTATTTTTACTTGATCATCTTCACCGATGACAAAAGGCCGAGCAGATAAAGTATGGGGGCAGATAGGGGTAAGTATTATAGAATTTATATTAGGGTGGACAATAGGACCGCCGGCAGAAAGAGAATAAGCAGTAGAACCTGTAGAGGTAGAGACGACCAATCCATCCGCCGAATAAGTAATAACATACTCATTATTGACATAAGCAGCCAAGCAGATAATTCGGGCAAAAGCTCCCTTACCTATAACTACATCATTTAGAGCAGTAAATTTTTTAATCTCTTTTTCTCTTCTTTTCACTGTACAACTTAACATCATTCTCTCATCAAGAAAATATCTCTCCTGATACAGTTTCTCTAAAGACTTTTCCAGGTCATCAATACCAATTTGAGTCAGAAAGCCCAGTCCTCCTAAATTCACTCCAAAAACAGGTATGTCTTCGGCAGCGGCTAATCTGGCTGCTCTAAGTAGAGTGCCGTCTCCCCCCAAAGAAATTATTAAATCAACTTCTTTAAGAAATTTTTCAGTAGGGCAATTTAGCTCTTTCTTTCCTATTTCTTTGCCCATATTTCCTTCTATACACACTTTTAGTTTTTTAGAATTTAGCCAATCAATTATCTTGCAGGCTGTTTCCCGAGTTTTTTCTTTTTTATAATTCACTATTAAACCAACACTATCAAATTTCATCTCCGCCCTCCTTGAAGTAAATAATATAAGACCAAACTAAAAATTGCTCCTGCCAAAAAATATACTATCTTTATTGTCTTTTGACGCATGGTACTTTCAAATTGAAACTTTACTTCAGAAATACTCTTATTTTTCATATTTAATAAAAGAATACCGCTCGGTCGGTAGGCAAGGTAATATTCTAACATCTGTCTTCTGGTCTCCCGGTTAGTAATATAGGGTATTTTCTCTCCACTTTTAACTTCTACCACGTAGATTTTCCCTTTCTTCCTCGCCAAATAATCTATCCGCACTAAGTAGCGATGAATCTTGTCACCGATAGTTACAAGGAGTGGTTTGCTTTTTTGAGCATCTATAACCGCATAACCGTTTTTCCTCAATATTTTCTCTGCTTCTTTTTCTGCCTGCCTGCTTTTAGAAAATCTCTTCTTTAATCTCTTAGTCCTCAACCAATTGCTTATCCTGATATAGAGAATCAGGCAGACTATCCCCCCGCTAATAAATAAAATAAAGATTAAAATACCATTTTCTTCTATGTTCAAAAACTTCACTCCAATAATATCTTACTTTAATTTAATTCTTCATGCACTCCCCTGTGGTTAAAATTAATTATCACTAAATAAAGTCATAGAATATCATTTTTTAGGAGAAAGTTCTTGGTGAGCTTGTTTTACCACTTCCTCAACAATTTGAGGGAAATTATTTGCTTTATCTTTTCCAGAATTTTTTACTAAGCAGATAAAGTATTCTATATTACCGGAAGTCTTTTTTAAGGGAGAAAAAGTTAAACCTTGAATACTAAAACCTATTTTTTGAGCTTTTTCGCAGATTCTTTCGATTACCATCTGATGAACTTCTGCCTTTTTTACTAATCCGCCCTTTTGAATAAACTCCCGGCCTGCTTCGAACTGGGGTTTAATCAATGCCACCACTTCTCCCTTCTCCTTAAGTAGATTATACACTGCTGGCAGAACTTTATCTAACGAAATAAATGAGACATCTATGGCAGCTAATTCAAAAAGGTCATCAAATTTATCAGCAGTAAGATATCTTATGTTAGTTCTGTCTATAACTACGACTCGACTATCTTTCTGCAGTTTCCAGGCTAACTGTCCGTAGCCTACATCTATACAATAAACTTTCTCAGCTCCATATTTTAAGAGACAATCAGTAAAACCCCCTGTAGATGCACCAACATCAATTGCTCTCTTTCCTTTGACATTGACATTAAAAACCTTAAGGGCTTTTTCTAATTTTGCTCCACCTCTGCTTACAAAAGCAGTCTCTTTTTCTATTACTGAAATATTGCTTTCAACCTTAATCCTTTGCCCTGATTTATCGACTCTTTCCCCTTCCACTAAAACATCTCCCGCCATAATGGCGCTTTTGGCTTTCTCTCTGCTGGGAAAAAATCCCTTTTCGACCAGTAATATATCCAAACGTTCTTTCTTTGATTTTTCCAAATCTATAAATTCACCTCTCGGACTGAAGCTCTACCTATTAATTCTTTCTGTCTGTTAAATAAAAATCTAAATTACCGCGCATAATATCCAAGCCATTACAATCCCTGTAAAGGCTCCTACTATAACTTCAAAAGGAGTGTGTCCAACTAATTCTTTTAAATTTTTATCTCTGATCTTTCTTTCCTCAAAAAATTCTAAAATAATTTTATTTAATACTTTAGCCTGTTCTCCTGTCTCTCTCCTTACCCCGGCTGCATCAGCCATAATAATAAAAGCTATGACTATAGCTAAAGCAAATAAAGGGGAGTCCCAACCTTCTTTTAAGCCAATGGTGGTAGCTACACACACAGAAAGGGCGGAATGAGTGCTGGGCATCCCTCCTGCCCCAACAAATCTCCTCATATCCCATTTTTTTTCGGTAATATAAAATACCATTAGCTTTAAGCCCTGATTTACAACCCAGGTTATAAAAGCAATTATTAGAATCTTATTTCTAAAAAGTAGAGATAAGTCTAGCAATATTAGTCTCCATCACTCCCTGATTTTCCATGTTATTCATTCAATTTTATGGTTTAATCCAATCTTTGTCTCTAAGTAAAGGCATACTGATGTCTATATGTCCGACTAAACTATTCTTCTCATTTCCTCCCACTAATATTTGCACACCTTTAATCGGAGGGATTTCAGTTAAAGTATTGACTATAGAATAGATGGTCATCAATTCACCACTGCTTCCTCCAGGATGATTTTTAAATATTTCTTCAGACAGGTCTATATAGACAATATCATCAGCAATATATACTTCATTGACTTGAGTTCCTTGAGGAATTGTAGGATAAAGTTCGGAATTTTCCGGACCTTTTATCAGCTCAATAACTACTTGTCTGGCCAAAGAAGGGGTTTGGGATATTTTCCTTTTTTCAGGCTCCAAGTACATTGCTTGAGAATCAGAAAAGTAAAGGTTCACCTCGACCATCTCTTCTATCGGCACAGGTTGAACTTCTTTTATTTCTTCTTCCTTATAAGGGACTTCCTTGGTAATAATAGGCTTTTCTGTATATCTTTCCCAGATAGGGACAATAAGCTTATTGAATAATGTATAGCTAAAAATTACAATTACTACGAGTATTAATAATATAAAGATGATTTTCAGGTTATTTTTTTTCTTCTTCGACTTTCTATTTTTCGCCATAATAATTTATCCTATCCACCATTATCAGGGGTATTTTCTATATAATATTTTATTGCTTCAAACAAGCTCTGAGCGGCATTTTCTCTAAACTTATTGGTTTTCAATAATTTTTCCTCTTCAGGATTGGAAATAAAAGCAACTTCTGCAAGAACTGCCACCATATTTACTCCTTTTAATACAACAAAAGGAGCTTGTTTTATTCCCCTATTTTCTAATTTTAGATACTCTACTAATTTTGTCTGAATAATATCAGCAAAATCAAAACTATAGTTGATATTAGCGCTCTCTTCCAGGTCAGCGATGATTTTAGCTAAATCTGTATCTAACTCGGGATGAGCCCTGCTAGCTCTATTTTCTCTATCTGCTACATCTTTAGCAGAAGCACCGATATATTTGGAACTTAATACGAAGGTCTCTATTCCTTTAGCACTAGGACGATGATTTAAAACTGAATTAGCATGTAAACTTACATATACAAAACCATTTTTCTGGTTAGCAAAATTTGTTCTATCTTCCAGATAAACAAACTCATCTTTAGTTCTGGTTAAATAGGCAGGAATGCCTGCATTCTTTAACAATTTCTCTAAATATAGAGCGATTCCTAAAGCAACTTCGCTCTCCCTCAAGCCGGTAGGTCCGATCGCTCCCGGGTCTTTTCCACCATGTCCGGGGTCAATAATTACTACTCTCTTCCCGGTTATTTCGGGTTTAGGGATAAGCTTTTCTTCGGGCTTAGCGGGGGGAAGAGTTTCAGTAATGGCTGCCTTTTCACCTGATGTGAATATATCAATCACTACCCTATCAGGTTCAATAAGACTGAAAAGTTCATATCTGGCTTCCCGATAAAGGTCAAATACAACTCTGATAATTTCCTGGTTAAATTGAGCTGTTCTTACTGTTTTAATCACCCCATCATCTATCTTTATCTGCTTTGAGGTATCTTCTAATTTTGCAACAGAACCCATTATATCGATAAAAATTCTATCCGGGTTTATTAATTTATCTGCTCTAAATTCTGTCTTTTCAGATAAATCTATCACCACCCTGGTCTTATCGGGATAAGAATAACTTCTAACTTTTAACAGATAAGGTCTTATGGTGTTAATAAATAAAGTCTTGGCCTGATTATCCCATTTTATATCTACTTCGGCAACAATTTTAATTAATTCCAAGGGAATCATTACCCGATTATCGATAATTCTGGCTGGCATTTCCAGAGGAATTACCTTTTTATCTATCTCCAAAGAAGGTTCATCTATTACTAAACGGGCTGTGCGACTATTAATATTTATAGTCATTAACTTTAAAGCCGGGAACCAGGTAATCCTTCCACCTAAAGCTTCTACTATATTACGAGCTGAAACAAATAATCGGTCATTCTCGATAACTGAAGGGACAACGGTTTCGAGGGGGTTATTATCTAATAATATCTTTATTTCTGAAGATTGAGCTAAAACTGAAGAAACAAGGAATAAAATAATCAATAAAACTGTCATTAAAATTATGCAGAATATCTTTTTCATATAACCTATTCTATCCCTCCTGGACTAAATATCTAAAGAATAAAACTTTTAAGATAGCTGCTAAAGGAACGGCTACTAATATTCCTAATATTCCTAACAACTGACCACAAATTAGCATTGATAAGATTACTGTTAAAGGATGTAAACCTAATCCCTTTCCCAAGATGTGGGGATTAAGATATACTGTCTCAAACTGATTAACTAAAACAAATAAAACTACAATCAGTAACAAAGACCACCAAGGGTTACCCAAAGCAAAAATTAGAGCCAGAGCAACTCCTATAATGGGTCCCAAATAAGGGATAAAGTTGAACACTCCGCTAACAATCCCGATAATCAAGGCAAATTCCAAATTTAAGAAATACAGCCCTATGCCAATCAAAATCCCCACAATAAAACAGACTATTATTCGACCACGAATAAAACCACTGACAATATGATCTATTTCCTCCAGAACTTCCTTAAATTCTTTTTTATTTTCCCTTGATACATAAATATACAAATTTTCCTTAAAAATAAACATATCCCTCATTAGATAAAATAAGATTAAAGGGACAATGACTATACCAAAAGTAATGCTGGAAACTATATTGGATAAATAAATTATAATGGTTTGGGAAAAACCCAATACGTTCCTCTGTAGCTCAGATAAATTTTCTTTGAGTAAAATCTCTACATCAACCGGGTTTATAAATTTTGAGAGTTGCGGTTTTATAGATAAAATTAGATTTTGGTAATTTTCGATAAAACTAGGAATTTCTTTATATAAAATATTAAGTTGGTTAATTACACCGGGGATCAGAAAAAATATGGTTAGGATTAACAAGGCTATTATTATTCCAAAGACAATAATAATAGCCAATACCTTCGGAATTTTTTTATGAATAAGATATCTATAAAGCGGATCGAAAAAATAAGCTAACATCAAGGCTATACTAAAATATATAAACAACCATTGTAGCTTGATTAATACATAAAACAGAATCACAAGGCCAATAACCACGCTGATAATAAAATTCAATCTCTTATCTTTTAAAAATTCCATAAATATTTTCCACCTGAAACAACTTTTTACTTATCTATTTATAACAGATTAGCTCGGATTATTCAATTTTTTTCAGCTTTAAGGATTCTATCCCAAGTATCCCGTAAAGATACAATTCGGCTAAACACTAGTTTATCCGACGTTGAATCGGAATCAACATAGAAGTAACCTTTTCGCATGAACTGGTATCTGTTTCCAGGAGCCGCTCCCGCTAAACTTGGTTCCACCAAACAATCAGCTAACACTTCCAGGGAATTTAGGTTAAGCTGTTTTATAAAATCTTTCTCTTCCCCCTGCTCTTCCGTTCCCTCGTTCTGGTCCAGTAGAAGATGGTCGTATAAGCGCACCTCCGCTTTCAAAGCATGATCTGCGGAAACCCAGTGTAGAGTCCCTTTTACTTTACGTTTAGCACCCGGTTTACCGCTTTTACTTTCCGGGTCGTAGGTACAGTGCACTTCTTTTATCTCTCCCGTTTTTTCATCCCGAATAAATCCTTCACCTTTGATAATATAGGCATTCTTTAACCTGACCTCACCACCGGGAGCCAGACGAAAATACTTTTTCGGCGGGTCTTCATGAAAGTCTTCCCGTTCAATGTAAAGAATCCTGGAAAAAGGCATTTTGCGCGTTCCGTCAGTAGGATCCTCAGGATTATTTTCTGATTCCATCTCTTCCACCATATCTTCAGGATAATTATCAATAACCAGCTTTAAAGGGTGCAGTATCCCCATAACCCGAGAAGCCCTCAAGTTCAGATCCTCACGGATACAATGTTCCAGAAAACGGACATCCACCATACTGTTACTCTTAGATACACCGATACGGTCACAGAAATTTTGGATAGACTCCGGAGTATAACCCCTGCGCCGTAAACCGGCTATGGTTGGCATCCGAGGGTCGTCCCATCCTGCTACATAACCTTCTTCCACCAGCCTACGGAGCTTCCGTTTACTCATTACCGTATTAGTTAAGTTAAGACGGGCAAATTCGATCTGCTGGGGTGGACCTGGCAGGCTTAAAGTATTAAGAACCCAGTCATATAATGGACGATGGTCGGAAAACTCCAGAGTACAAACAGAATGAGTAATCTTTTCGTAATAATCTTCAAGAGGATGAGCATAGTCGTACATAGGATAAATACACCATTTATCCCCCGTTCGGTGATGGGTAGCCCTTAAAATGCGGTAAAGAACAGGATCTCTCATATTCAGATTAGGTGAAGACATGTCAATTTTAGCCCGTAACACCCGGGAACCGTCAGGAAATTCACCAGCACGCATACGTCGAAATAGATCCAGGTTCTCCTCCACAGATCGGCTGCGATATGGGCTTCCCTTTCCCGGCTCCTTGAAACCTCCCCGGTACTTCCTGATTTCTTCAGGGCTCAGGTCGCACACATAAGCCTTACCTACTTTAATTAAAAGAACGGCGCAATCATACATCTTTTCAAAATAGTCGGAAGCATAAAAAAGCCTGTCATCCCAGTTAAATCCCAGCCACCGAACATCATAGATTATGGAATCAATATACTCCACATCTTCCTTGCTGGGGTTTGTATCGTCAAAGCGGAGATTGCATAGACCACCATTTTGTGCAGCCAAACCAAAATTCAAGCAGATAGACTTCGCGTGCCCGATGTGCAGGTACCCATTAGGTTCCGGGGGAAACCGGAGATGAATCCTTCCATGGTATTTATTCGTTTTTTTGTCTTGATCAATAATCTCCTGAATGAAATTAACAGTTACTTTCGACTCTTCGAAATCCATAAACTCTCCCCCTTACTTTATTTTGATTTGAGATTTTTACCCAAGGCTTCATAGGGTAGGCTAACTATTTTTATATTACTATATTTCTCCCTAAAAATCCATCTTTATAAATATCTTAAGTTATGGTATATAAGGGTCTTATTATTTAAAATACCGGAATTTCTAAAAATCCTTCTTTTTCAAATATTAAAGCCTTTTAGCAAAACACCTGAAAGGCTTTAATATTGATGGTTTGGTGGAGGCAAGTAGACGAGTTTCGCAACTTTTGTATCAGTGATGAAACTGAAAAGGTGTACCGAAGATTAGAAGAAGAAATTGGGATCTGTTAAGAATTAAGATAGGCAGAACCTCAATAAAGAAGTTCTGCCTATCTTAATGTCTGGCTCCCCTTATTGGAAACGTTTTGCTCTTTTAAAAGGGATATAGTAATAGAAAATTTTAGATCAATAAACTATTTATTCACAATTCGAATATCTTCAAGATTAACTGATATACATCTTTGAGTCCGCTCTAAAAACCCCATCTAATTGACTTTTTTCCGCCAACGTGTACTCTTCTCTTATTTTGCAATGGTTTTCTCAGCGTTTTAAAACGACAGGGATCCTCCAGGATATCTTGGACTTTTTTAT
>JBBRDV010000033.1:0-13455 GCA_038203565.1 Atribacterota bacterium | reverse complement strand
TATAATAAAATAGAAGTCGAAAATATTTTATTTTTAAAAAAAAGAGGATTTTTAAAATCCTTGTCAAATTTTAAATAATACATTATAATATGAATACATAGTAAATTAATTTCTCTTAATATTAAATTAAAGAGGTGAAATATAATGAAGGAATCTACACTATTTAAGAAGAGTATTCTAATTGTAAGTATAATCTTAATCTTAGGATTATTTGCCGGATGTACGATCATTATACCGGATACCGGTCAAACGGGTACTGTTTACATCAATATCATGGATAATTATTGGTATTATGATATCTATTTAGATTCATACAGTAATTATTTAGGAACAACTGATGCAAATGGGCAAAAGGCTTTTTATAATGTTCCTACCGGTTACCGCACTTTTTATGCTGAAGATGTTGACTATTGGTATTCCGGTCAAAAAACTCAAGATATACACTCCGGCTCAAATTATGTAAATATTCAGGTATATTACAATTATTAAAAAATAGAAAAGGCAAAAAATAAAACAACAAGGATATTTTTATTATGTTAGAAAAGAAGAAATATTTACTACTGTTTATTCTCATAATTGCTGTTTTACTTTTAGCCTCTGGCTGCGGATATTATTACCCTGCTGTTTATACTTTTGGTTCTATCGAAATAACCACCATTCCTACGGGAGCCAAAATCTTTTTAGATAGCATGGATACAGGCTACTTTACTCCTTCTATTTTACCCTATGTTTCTGCTGGAAGCCATGTTCTTACTTTGGCTCACGCAGATTATTTAAGCTATTCCTCTACCATTAATGTTATTGCAAATCGGACTATCAATTTAAATATTGCTTTAACTCCTATCATTCCGCCAGCACTAAAAATTGTTTTAACCGGAATTGGTGTCTTCCCCACTACTATAAATCTTGCAGCAGGAGAATCACAAACCTTCGATTCAGTTACTGCCTATTATTCTAACTCAAGCTCAGCGAATGTAAACCTTACTGCCTGTAATTACAGTTCAAGTAATCCTGATTGTGCTACGGTAAGCAACAGCGGAACCGTTACGGCTGTATCTGATGGATCTGCTATTGTTACGATATCTTATACCGAAGACGGAGTAACTAAAACTACAACAGCAGAAATTACAGTCGGGACAGTTACTCAAAATGAAGTAGTATACCGCGCTCTTTGTGTGGGGGTGGGTGATTATATTAATTATGGAAGTGATGGTGATTTATTAGCTCCAGCTTATGATGTAGACAGAATACGTCAAATTTTAAACCAGTGCAGATTCGGTTCTTCAAACATTACATTTTCCGATATTAATTATCTAAAAGATTGGCAGGCGACAAAGTCAAATATTTTGCAGAGTATTTCCTCTACTTTTTCGGGCGCAGACAGTAACGATATTTCTTATTTTTATTTTAGCGGGCATGGTGCTCTAGTGGAAAAAGCTTCTTACCTTTGTCCTGCTGATATGACCTCTTTTACAGGTTCAGCCATCAGTGTAAACGAATTAGAAAATGCCTTAAGCACTATTTTAGGCACTAAAGTAGTTTTTCTGGATTCCTGTTATTCCGGTGGGTTTATCGGAAAGTCATTAGAGCAAATAATAATTACTAAAGAAAAATTAGAATCTTTTAATAATGAGGTTATCAATATTTTTTCTCAGACCGAATATAAAGGATTGCTTACCACCAATGCATACAAAGTCTTAACTTCCTGCCATTATTATCAGGAATGTTCGGAAATACACCCAGAAGAAGGTGAGCCTTTCGGAGTATTTACTAAAGCCCTGTGTGAGGGTTGTGGTTATTCTGGTAATTACCCGGCAGATAGCAATCTGGATACTAAAGTCAGTTTACAGGAAGCATATCTTTATGTACAAGATTGGGTTTTTTCTTATAGGATTTCTCAGGATGTTCAAATTTATCCTGATTATTCTACTTTTACTATCGTGGAATACTAAAAACAATATATAAATGTAATAACTGCCCGATTGACCAATTGCCCAATTTTCCGATTAGGATAAAAGAATTACAAAGGGCAGACACAAGGTCTGCCCCTACATATTTTACATTACTATTTCATTATAAGCAAGTCATTTGTCCTACTTTGGGAATGATAAATTGTGGTTCCACTTCTGTCTTATATTTCCTCTTACTCTATACTCGATACACGATACTTGATACTTGCTTGATACTGTTTTACTGTACCAAGGTTATTACTGTAATATCTTCTTTAACCTGCAGGAACATTTCGGTTCCCTCTTCTATTTTTACATTTTTGCCGGGTACCAGAGCCCCAAAAATTAGCCCCACGGGACTGCTCAAGATGATTAATCCTAAAATTCCTGCCCCTACTGCCAGATATAATCTCTTATTTTCTTCTTCAGCCTTTTCTCCTAATATCAAACTAAGATAAGTTCCGCCTAAGGTTGAAACTGATTTAAATTCTATCTCTAACTTTCCTGGCCGAGATAAAAAGGTAGCTTTCTTAGCTTTAGTTATTTCGCCTATCCCTTTAGAATTAGCGGGGATAATCAATCTATTATCTAAGAACACATTTTCACTTATTTGAAAATCAAATGTTTCGCCTGTTTTATTGATTTTAGAATTTAAGGTACTTAAAAAACGAATGGGTACCAGAGTTCCCGCAGGAATTAACACGTCTTCTACTTGCGGTCTACCCTCCTTAAAACAAACACTAAAAATATTTTCTGCTCTCATAGCTAAAACGTCATCCGATGTTTTACCAAATAACACATTTTCTAAATTTTCTACCCTTATAATTAAAGGATCAGAAGTAATTTTTTCTTCTAATATCCATTGAGAAGTATTAATTTTAAATATTAATGAAGGATCCTCAGGAGTTCCTGAAATTACAAACTCTTTTAATTGCTTCGCTCGGTCAGTAATTGTTCCGGGGAGAGTTCGACCCACTAATCCTTTTTCTAAATCTTCTACCCGCCCGACTAAAGGTTTTTCCGAGGTTGTTCCATAGATAGTTATTTCTACCTGGGATAAATCCTGCAATAAGGTCGCCTGAGAGACCTCTGCAGCCCAGGAAAATTGAGCTAAAACTGAAGTAAAGATAAAAGTTGTTATTAAAATAAGAGAAAATACTTTTTTAAATATCATTTAAAGTCACCTACCTTTTAAATTAGTCGTTAGTGAATTTGTCAAATAGTCGTAGGGGCAGACCTTGTGTCTGCCCGTAGGACTATTTTATTATAATATTATTTTCTAATTTCCGCAAATGTTTTCCAAAAAAAATAACCCCCGGAAAAATTCCGGGGGTTATTTTTGAATTTCACTAAGCTATTACAATTAGAATTTTACCTTGAGTTCTGCTTTTAAAGTGCCAAGAGTATCAAGGATGTTCAATGCGTCATAATCATTGATATCATCTTCCCAATCGTTCATCTCAAAGCCAATGGATAGTGTGGTATTTGTAGCTAAAGCATAAGCTAATTGAGCTTCAGCACTCCAGAAGGCAGCACCATTGCTATCAACTCTTCCTTCTACTGTAAGATCCAAATCATCAGCTACAGCGTACACTAAAGTAGCCACTCCAACATAATCTGCGGTTGGGTAAGTGTATTTTCCAAGTACGCTTAAGACAAAGTCATCAGCCAATGGATAATTCAAGTATTTAAGATAACCGGTAGCAGCAGCGGTCAATAGGTTATACTCTGCATAAAGTTCTGCTTTTTCGCCGGCAGCAGCATCTTCAGGAACATAAAGTAAAGTTCCTCTTACTTTGGAAGTTACATTAAGAACCATGGCAGAATCCATTTCGTAGGTAAATCTAGCTTTTCCGGTTACTTGGTCGGTGAAAGGATACTTTGCTTCAACATATCCACCTAATCTGTCAGCAGTAAAATCGCTCTTAGTTGGGACAAACCCAGGAAGTACATACCAAGCTTTTAAGGTTAAACTAAGATCATCAAGCTCTGCTGTAATCTTAGCTGCTGCAGCATAAGATAATGCGGATAATACGGTATCATAGAATGCTGCACCTTCGATAGCTAAACCTATGTCATCGTCCTCACTCAGACTAAATGCGAGATCTGCACCACCAACAAAACCACCAGCTGCCATATCATAAGAAGCAGTTACACCAAGAGCAATATCATCTTCATCGCCAAGAGACATACCAACATGTAAGACATAGTAATCTGATACATCTCCAAATAGGGTCCAGGTGCCCAGATCAGTATCATGTTCTTTATCCCAAGTCCAGGTAGCTAAAAATCCATCAAATTCATCTTCGTCTTCTTCGTAGTTGCTAATTAAACCTAATCCTATAGTATCTGGTAAAACTTCTCCTGCATAGATAGAAAGATCATCTCTTCCGAAATCAACCCAGAGTTCGTCAAAGGTTACAACAGCTGCTCCGGATAGTGCATCTGTAACTTGCAACATAATACCTGCTTTGGTAGTCTCATTAATTTCAGCTTCAAACCATAGTCTTGTCCTGTCACTTAGAGTTGCAGTGCCCATAGCAGGCAATATAACTTGGTTATATCGTATTCTGAATTCACCGGTTATTTTAATTGGGCTAAAGAAGTAGTCGTACCGAGCTACTTTTGCTTCTAAGGCAGCAATAGCTGCAGAGTTGGCACCTACAGCCGCTTCTAAATCAGCTACAGTTACTCCCAAGCTGGCTAATTCATCAGCAAATTCAATAGCCAATTTTTCTAATATGGCTACATCTTCAGCGGAGGCAAAGTCCATGTCTTCAACATAGGCCATCACTCGGGCTATTGCTTCGGCAAATTCGTAACGAGTCAACATTCTATTGCCACCAAAAGTACCGTCAGGATAACCTATGATAACACCCTTTGCGGCCAAGTAGTCGACTGCATCATAGGCCCAGTGGTTTAAAGGAACGTCTGCAAAAGGATTAGCAAGTACTGGAAGTGCAAAAGCTAATACTAATACTAATACTAATACTAATTTTTTCATTTTTTTTCTCCTTGGATTTTTTTATATTTCCAGTCAGTTTTACCTTTAAGGAGAATTTATTAATTGAGTATCCAATGTTTCCTCATTAATATCTTCTCTTTTTAGATTACTAACTGGTTTTCTATACCATCTTTATTTGAATTAAAGCAGGTCCAAGAATTTTTTTCACCTCCTTTCTCCCTACTTTAACCAACATGAGATGATATACTTGTATATCATTTTTTCCAATTAACTATACATACTACATCGATGTTTAAAAATCCTTCTTTTTTTTGAAAATAATTTAAAAAATTTTCAATATTTCCTCAATTTAATATTTTATATGGTACTTTTTATACAAATAATCGGTTACAATATTATGTTTTTGATACTTTTATTGTTATTATAATTGTTAATGTATGGCAATGTCAAGAAATATTTTGTATCGAGTATCGAGTATCGCGTTAAGAATTAGTTACCTGGTTAGCTGGTTAAGAAAGAGGTTTGGCTTCCATCCTCACTCTCAGGGGACCCGTACTCCAGGTATCGCTAATCGAAATTACTGAAACTTCCATTATTGTACTTGATCCTACGATAGTCCTAATTGTATCATATAAATTAACTGCAGATACAATTCCTACAAAACTAGTTTTAGGGTCAGGAATTATCCCCTCTTTTACGGCTATAATATTCACTTTTCTTAGAAGAGATAAAAGCTTTTTTTCCACTTCCCCATAATCTTTTAAACTTTCAATTTCCTCGGAAATAATTTCTTCGTCTATTTTAAAGAGTAATTTGTTCTCTAAGAGGGTAAAATGTGCTACTATAGGTTCTCCTTCAACCACGTTTATAGAAGATAAAAGCCTTACTATCATCTCTTTGCCACTATTATATATCTTTTGGGCAATGTCTTCAAATTCTTCCTGGGAAATAATAAATACCTGATTAGTTCGCTCATCTTTTTTGGCTCCCATGGTTAATACTTCTTTAGAAGCTTCATTTAGGAAACTAATCAACTCTTTCTTTATCTCTTCAATCGGTCTTTGCCCTTGAATAATAGTCAGCGCAATCTGTTCGTCCGAGCCAAAGATAACTTCCCCTTCTCTAATCCAGGCAATTCCGGAGTAAAGGGCTTTGATGGTGGCATTTAATTCTTCCACTTGATTTGTTTTGTTTTTTATATCTTCAGATAATTTCTGATATTTCTCCTCCATTTCTTGTAATTGAGTAGATTTTTTATTTAAATCTTCCTTGGTAGAGGATAATTGTGTATTTTTTAACTCTACGTCCCGGGATAAAGAGAAAAGTTTTTCTTTTAACTCTTCCATTCCGAATAGGGCAGTTCTAACATCATTGGAGGAGATGGCGAGTATGGTAACTGTAATAATGGCAATGAAAATACCACTAATTATAGTAACAAATATTGCGGTATAGTGGGGACGTAATCCAAAGATAGTCACTCTTTTTTTGCCTATTTTAAGGCCTACCCAATCACCGATAAAAGCGATTAATCCGCTCATTATGATAACTGTAAATATTAGAATAAGGCTGTACATGTTATTAATTCTCCAATTTACCAATTAACCAATTAAATTAATCTTCCAATCTACCAATCGGCCAATCTACCAAATACTGTTTTTACAGATTAAATCTCTCCCCCAGATAGATTTTGCGGGTTATTTCACAATTGGCTACCTTCTGGGGAGTTCCCGAGGTTAGTATTTTTCCGTTATGCATAATATAAGCTCGATCAGTAATTTTAAGGGTCTCTCTCACATTATGGTCGGTAATTAATATTCCTAATCCCTTCTCCTTTAGGTAAGAAATTATTTCCTGGATATCATAAACAGCAATTGGATCAACACCGGTAAAGGGTTCGTCAAGCAACATAAAAGAAGGTGAGCTAGTTAAAGTTCGGGCTATTTCTACCCGGCGTCTTTCTCCTCCGGAAAGCATAAACCCTTTGTAATCAGCGAGATGGTCTATTTCCAGCTCCTTTAATAAGGAATAACATCTTTCTCTCCGTTCATCTCTCTTAACTCCCAAAGATTCTAAAATTAAAAGGAGATTTTCTTCTACAGTAAGCTTGCGAAAGATTGAAGGTTCCTGGGCTAAATAACCCAAACCCATCCTGGCTCTCTGAAACATAGGGATTTTGGTAATTGCTTTGCCGTTAAAAGACACTTTCCCCTTATCCGGAGCTATTAAGCCCACTATTATATAAAAGGTAGTGGTCTTTCCTGCCCCATTTGGTCCTAAAAGACCTACTACCTCGCCTTGGTTAATCTCTAAGCTAATATCATCAACCACTCGTCTTTTCCGGTAAATTTTTACTAAATTTTCTGTTCTTATTCCCTGCACGATTTTCTCTCCATAATTCAAAATTCAAAACCTTTTTTGTATTAAAGTATTATTTTTAATGTAGGGGTTGAATTTATTCAACCCGAGTTTTGCGGGCTTGATAAATCAAGCCCCTACCTGTATGCGCTCGAATACTATATACTATATACTAGCGACTATATACTATTTTAGACAGCCGTAAAGAGAAGCTCTGCAAAAGCTGCCAGATTATCATCCACATAGGCTTCTGCTTTTGCCTTGCCAATTCCTCTTACCATCTTTAAAATTTCCACTTTAATGATCAATCGGTCACCGGGATAAACCGGTTTTTTAAAACGAGCCTTATCGATGCCGGCGAACAAGGGGATCTTCCCCTTATTTTCCTCTTTGGAGAACATCAGGACACAGCCGGTTTGAGCCATAGCTTCAAGTATGAGAACTCCGGGCATCACCGGATGTCCCGGAAAATGTCCCTGAAAAAAAGGTTCGTTTATGGAAACATTTTTAACCCCTACAATTTTATTTCCTTCCAGCTCTAATATTTTATCCACCAATAAAAAAGGATAACGATGGGGTATAAGATTTATAATTTCACCTATGGATAATTTTTGTTTCATGGCGTTTTATTTTTTTCTTTCTGTTTTTCTGCTAATTTTCTATTAATCTCTGCTATGACATCCTGAGTAATATCCTCTCCTCCATAGAGAGCAATAGGATAATTTAAAATATCGGTCCCAGCCCCAGTTGGCACTTTTATCTCACTATTTAATATTAAATCATATTCTCCTTTATCTCCTATTACCTTCATTGCTTCAATAATATCTGAATAACGAGACGCCTGGTACGATTTTATCTCGGTAAGGATCTTTTCTTTAATTGGTGTCCATTCTTTATTAAATTTATCTTCCAACTTTTTAAGTCCAGTTTCATCAAGTCCTTTTCCTTGTGTATTTAATTCTTCCTGACGTTTTTGAAGTTCGTCTCGTAAGTTTAGACTAAGTTGATTAATGTTTTGGGTATAAGGATGAGCGGATGTAATTTCCCCCAAATTAACTAGACCTATCTTTCCTACTGCTGCCTCAATATTTTGAAAACTTAAAAATAAAAAGATTACTACTGTGTACAATAAAATAAAAATTGCTTTATTCCCTATCCTTTTTTCTACTACTTGCATTATTTTCCTCCTTAATTTTTTTATATATTATCTCATCAAAAATAGTATCTCGTATCTCGTGAACCGTATCTCGTATGCATAGTTACCCAGTTACCCGGTTAACCTGTTTACCGATTAAGTATTAGTTAACCAGTCATTAATTAGTAAGACAGGCGAGACGTCCGTCCTACGAATTTTTTTAAAATTGGTCAATTATCCCTTAAAACATATGCCCTATGCTGAAGTAAGTCTTTCCTACTCCTTCTTCATTAATTCCATAGTCTAATCTAATTGGCCCAATAGGAGTATCAAAACGGACACCTATTCCCCGACCAAACTTTAAATCATCTAAATTAATACTTTGTCCAATATCCCAAGCTTGACCCCAATCTGCAAAAAGCACTGCCTGGAAATTTTCAGTTAAAGGAAATCTGTACTCCACATTAAATACCAAAGATTTATCCCCGGAAAATTCACCTAAATCATAACCTCTTACGGTATTCATTCCCCCTACCTGATATTCTGCAAAAGAAGGTAGATCAGTATCCGCTATTCCACCCATCGCCCGGAGAGCTAATACCCCCTGACTTAAATTATCAGTTATTTTTTTAACGCTGCTATTACTGCTACTATTAGTATTGACTATGTCCCCGATAAACTGGGTAGAAATGTAGGCTCTAAAATTTAAATTGTATTTGGTAAACTCATAATCTCCTCCTAGAAATCCTCCCGCTTTTTCTAAAGAAAAACTATGATACCAACCGGAAGTAGGTTCTAATACATTATCGCGAGTATCATAGGATAAAGTAGGCACAAGGCTATTAGTTAACCCTTGATTGGTATCTTCAGGCAGGGTTCCGGAAATTAGATCATAGGTTACCCTCTCACTCTTCAATTCCAATCCTAATTTAACTGAATCACTTATCCTCCTTCCAAAAATAAGTCTTCCTCCCAACCTCTCTTCATCATACTCAGCAAGAATTACTTCTGCTTCCTTATCTTCTTTGTGGTTTATAGTATCATATATTTCAAAACCAAAGGAATTAGGTGTACCAACTAACCAGGGTTCAAGGAAAGAAAGTTGATAAGTAGTACGACCACCAATTTCTACTTTAGCTTCTACTTTCTGTCCTCCGCCAAAAAGATTGCTCTCCTCGTAACTAGTAAATCCCATAAGGCCTTCTTCGGAGTTATATCCTGCTCCAATACCAAATTTTCCTGTATTTTTCTCAATTACTTTTATAACCAAAACTATTGAATCTTCTTCGGCACCAGGATCCAATTTCATACTTACATCTTCGAAATATCCTAAGTTATAGATTTTCTGTAAAGATTTTTTTACTATCTCAAAATTGAAGAGGTCGCCGGGTTCAATATTAATTTCTCTGGTAATTACCTTTTCTTTGGTCTTATCATTACCTTCAATTATTATCTTTTCCAGTCGGCCTTCAGAAATATTTATCCATAATTTTCCTTCTTCATCAAAATTAATATCTTTAATATTAATTAAAAGATACCCACGGTCTTTAAATAGTTGAGAAATACGGTCAAGGTCGTTTTTTAATATCTTCTGACAAAAAATTTGCCCTTCTTGCAAAACCATTACTTCTCGCATCTCTTCCTCAGAAACTACGGTATTTCCCTTAATATTAATCTCTTTAATGGGTAAATTTTCCACTACTTCAAAGACTACTTTGTAACCATCTCTAAATGATTCTAATTTTATTTTAACATCTTTGAAATAACCCAGATCATATACTGCTTTCATATCTTTTTCAATATTTTCTTTAGAAAAAACGTCTCCCAGGTTAGAGGCAATTTGGGAAATGATTAAACTCTTAGAAATGCTTTCATTCCCCTCTACGACTATAGCAGTTATCTTTCCTTGATTGTTTACCTGTGCTTGGACTAAACTTAAACTACTCAAAATAAATATTAAAGTTAAAATTCCAAATACAAGTATCTTGTTCCATTTGTTCTTTCTCACTTTTTATTCCTCCTTTAAAAATTTTGATTGGGGGTCAGGTCTCAACATTTGACATAACTCACTGCTAAACAAGACAGCCAAAAATGTTATGTCAAATGTTGAGACCTGACCCCTTTATTTTAAAATTCAAATTTTAATTCAAATTTTAATTCAAAAGCATCATCCTGTGAACCTACTGAACCTATTTGAGTACTTAAAGTCAGGTCATTTTTAAGTTTATATTCTAATTTCAAGTCACCTATTTCCATTTCAAATAAAGGCGCAGAATAGGATAAATAAAAATTATCTGAAAAATACTTTCCTACTTTAAGAACTAAACTGTCTAAAGCAAAACCAGGAATGTGAGTTAAATCAGAATCCTGCTCTTTTTTAAAGATTGTCTCAATTTTAAACTCATCTAACCCTAAAGAATTAGCAATTTCATCTTCTATCTGGTTTAAAAATCTTATACTCAATCCTTGAGCTATCAAATTAATCATTTCTTCTTGTAAAATTGTTCCCATCTCTCCTTCGGTTAATCCGGCGTAGTTTTTATTAAACATTAATAGAGAAATGATCTCGCTTTCATTTAAAGCAGGAGAAGAACTAAAAGTAACCACCGGTTGAGCAAGAATTCCACCTACATTAACAAACACATCTATGTCATCAATTTCAGTCTTTGCTCTTATATCTAAAATCATATCTTCTCCAGTAGAATCGACAAATATTATTTTGCCTTCAGATACTCTGAATTTCTTATTTAAAAAGGTGACATAGCCCTGTTTAATATCTAACCCCCCGTTTAATTTGAGAGCAGACAGAGCTCCCTGAACTTTTAGACCTCCTACTAATTTCAAATCGAAATCATTGGTTTTAGCCATGAAATCATCTAAAATTTGTACTTCGAGATCGATATCTCCTTTAAGGTTATTTAATTTAGATAGAAGTTCCAATGGGTTAGAAGGAATTTCTTTATTATTTTTTCCCCAGTTTAGTTCTCCCTGAGAAAGAGTTAAAATTCCTTCTAGGTGGGGAGAAGTAAAGAGACCGGTTAACTTTGCTTTCAAATCAGCCTGAGCCTTGAAAATATCCTGGTATAGAATTTCCTCCTTATTACTCCATATATTAATATTTAAATCCTGAAATTGCAAGTTTTTCCAAGCAAATTCTCCGGAAGTATAAATTCTATATTGGTCAACCTGGAAGTTCATATCTTCTATCTTGACTAAATTATCTTCCAAGCGCAGCAAAACATTTACATCGCTTATCTTTACCGGTAATTTATAAAACTCTATCAAACCGCCGTTAATAGCAATATTGCCATTTAAAATCGGTTGGTTTAAAGTCCCGGAAAGTTTTAATTCAGTATTGGTCAAGCCTTGGACCTGTTTAATATCTTTTCTAAAGAACATACTAAGAAAACTTAAATTAGTATTTTCCAGAGTAAGGATAAAATCTATGGGAATATCGGTGAAACTTGAGGTAAATTTTTCTTTACTCATAGAAGAAAACTTATAAGGAATCTTGCCCATTCCTTTTATTTGATGACCTTCTTTATCCAGAACAAATTGTTTAACCTCTAAGATATCCTGATTATAGAGAGCTTCAAAAGTAAGATTATCAAAAATAAAATCCTGAAATTTCCCCTTTTCAACCTTGGCCGAGAAAGATATATTAGGTAAGCCAATATCTCCCGTAACCTCTGCCTTAAAGTTTACCAGACCTTCAATCTCATCTTCTATACCAAAAAGATTAGATAATTGGCTCAAATCTACATTATCGGCTGAAAGGTGAATATCTAAATTTTTATTATCTTCATCAAGATTAATCCATCCCCCGGCTACAAGCTCCCCTTTTCTTTGACTCAGTATTAACTGATTAATCCTGACCACAGAACTAATTTTATCTAATTTTACTTCTATGGAGTTAAAGGGTACTCCTTCTAATTGGGCATCTTCGATCAAGGCTGATAGATATAGGTCGGGAGAAGGATAGTTGCCTTTTATCTCCAGAGAACCTGTGGCTTGTCCTTTGCATTTACTTATTAAATTTGATTCTATAAAATTAGACAATAAGATTGAGATGTCCTGATTTAAGAAATTTACTCTTAGATCCAAGGGTGATACTTCTTTTAAATTAACTTCACCTTGCGCATAGAGCTGGGTTTTCCCAGAATTTAAAACCATACTTTCAATTCTTATCTTGTTATCTTCTAAAACAAAGATAAGATTCCCGGACTCTGCTTTAAGGCTAACCAAATCAATATCTTTTAACCCTAAATCACCGCGTGCAGTTATTTTCGGCCAAATTCCTTCAATGGTAATTTCTCCTTGAGCCAAACCGGATAAGGGAAAATTATATTTAAAAAGTTTTGCCAGATAGTCTATATCAGCCTGCTCCATCTTTAAGACAAAGTTCGTTTCAACAGCTTTCCCCTCAGAAAAATCAAGATTTCCCTTGCCTTTAAAGCCTAAACCTTCATTTTTAAAAACAAACTCTTCCACCTTTAACTTATTGTCCTGATAATCTATCTTCCCTTCTAAATAATCAAAAGGCAATTCGGATATCTGTCCTTTTTCTACTTCAATTTTACCTTTGATTTTTAGATTATCGGGCTGACCGCTCAACTCTCCGGTAAAATTCACCAGTCCTTTAATCTCTTTATAATTTAAAGTTTTTCCCAGTTCTTCTAAATTAATTCCTGAGGTATTTAATTTTAAGTTCATATAATTATTTTCAGCAATTACACCTTCGGCTTTTAGAGAAAGAATTCCTGTTCCACTTTCAACCTTCGCTTCGGCAGAAAGGTTTATTTTTTCACCCTGGGCAATAATCCCTCTAATCTCAAATTTTCCAGACAATAATCCATTTTTAAAATAATCCAAATGGAAGGATTTTAGAAAATCACTTTCTACGTCAAATTGAGCAAGGTTAAATAGAAGATTATATTCGGGCATCTCGCTTTTAAGATTAATTTTACCTGCGCCCTCGATAATGCCTCCTTCAACCTCTGCTTTCATATTTTTAAAATAAAAATCATCCTGGTCGTAATTGAATTCTGTCC
>JBBRDV010000032.1:0-14917 GCA_038203565.1 Atribacterota bacterium | reverse complement strand
TTAGCCTTGGGAGCTACTAAGTGGCAGACGATTCAAAAAATTGTTCTTCCGAATTCATTTTCCGGTATTTTGACCGGAGCAATCCTTTCTATTGGGAGAGCAGCCGGGGAAACCGCCCCTATTCTTTTCACGGCAGTCACCTTTTATAGTATGCGTCTTCCAAAATCTATCCTTAGTGAAGTACAAGCTTTACCTTATCATATTTATGCTTTAATGACCGAAGGGACCCATCCTGATTCTCAAGTTCCTATTGCCTATGGAACGGCTTTGGTTTTAGTCCTTTTAGTTTTGGGTTTAAATTTAATTGCAGTTATTTTGCGTAATCGATTCAGAAGGAGCAAAAAATGGTAGAAAAAGTGTTAGATGATAAAAATGAAATAAAGATGCAGATCAAAAATTTAAATTTTTACTATGGAAAAAATCAAGTACTGAAAGATATAAATCTTGATATAAAAAGCAATGCCATCACAGCTATTATAGGTCCCTCGGGGTGTGGCAAAACTACTTTTATCCGTACTCTTAACCGAATGAATGACATTATTTTAGGGACAAAGATAGAGGGAGATATCTTATTTGATCAGAAAAATATCTATGATGATGATATCGATGTAGTGGAAATCAGAAGAAAAATAGGAATGGTCTTTCAAAGACCCAATCCCTTTCCCAAATCGATCTTTGAAAATATTGCCTATGGACTAAAAATTAATAATTTAACAGTTAATAAAGAAGAAACAAGGGAAAGAGTAGAAGTTGCCTTAAGAGATGCTGCTTTGTGGAAAGAAGTTAAAGATCGCTTAAATTCTTCCGCCTTGGATTTATCTGGTGGCCAGCAGCAACGTCTATGCATTGCCAGAGCTTTGGCAGTTCAACCGGAAGTGATCCTTTTCGATGAACCCTGCTCTGCCTTAGACCCTATTGCTACCGCTAAGATTGAAGAATTAATTCAAGAATTAAAAGAAAAATATACCATAGTTATTGTTACCCATAATATGCAGCAGGCCGCAAGAGCATCAGATTATACTGCCTTTTTAATGTTGGGTGAATTAGTTGAATTTGGTATCACCGAAAAGATATTTACTACTCCCACTCAGAAAATTACCGAAGATTATATTACCGGAAGATTTGGATAGAAAAATTATTATAAGGAGAAATATAAAATGGAAAGACAGTTGGATCACGAATTAAATTTTTTAAAAGAAAAGCTACTAAAAATGGCTTCTTTAGCTGAAGAATCTATTGCGAAAGCTATTAAGTCTTTAGTAGAAATAGATTCTGCTTTTGCCCAGAAAGTCATTGAAGAAGATACCCAAATTGACCTTCTTGAGGTTGAGATTAATAATCTATCCCTCAAACTATTAGCCTTAAAACAACCGATGGCTAATGATCTGAGATTTATCACCTCTGCTATGAAAATATCTGCTCATTTAGAGAGAATAGGTGATCAAGCTGTGAATATTGCCGAAAGATCTTTAGAGCTCATCACCCAACCGCTGCTTAAACCTCTCATTGATATACCTCGAATGGCAAAATTATCCCAAGAGATGGTAAAAAATTCCATAGGTTTTCTCATTAATAATGATATTTCTTCAATTGAAGAATTATGGAAAGCAGAAAATATGGTAGATGATTTAAATGATCAAACATTTAGGGAGCTTTTAACTTATATGATAGAAGATCCTAAAACCATAAAAAGAGCTATCGCCTTAATCCTGGTAGGGCGACATTTAGAGAGAATAGCTGATTTATCTACTGATATAACTGAAGAAGTAGTTTATGCAGTCAATGGTAAAAACATAAAACATTTTTACAAAGCAAAATCATTTTAACTTATTATATTTAGAAATTAAGTATTCTCTTTTTGATTTGAACTTTTAATACATATTTATATCATTTTTACTTTTTAATATTCATTAATTCAACTCTTTCTGTATTATCAGCGTTAGTTTCTAAAACAACATATTTAACCGATGGAGAATAGTATTTGTACTCAATAGCATCGGGTTCAAGAGCTGACCAATCTTTGGTTTTTATACAATTTTCAAATGAACCATATGGCACGACTACTTTTTCGTTCAAGCTGACAATTTCAGCCCAATCTTCCGCTTCACCCTGGTAATATTCTTGACGGTAGGAATCACCAACGATTAGTTTGTTCTTCATGATAATACCGGGCATAGCACCATCCACTCCGCCTTCCCATGAACCTTCTGTACTGACCACTTTTCCATTTTTATATTCCTTTGAATCTTCTCCGAAATACCAGACATTACCTTCCTGGTCTTGAGCATACCAATCGTAAGTTTCCTCTATTAACTCATCATCAAGCCATACCCTGTCCCAAACAACCAGAGTGGTTACACCCATGACTCTCTTTGTTTGATCTGTCACCATTACTTTAATCACTTCAGTCCCTTCATCGGTTTCGCCCTGGTAACTAAAAGTAGTTCCCGGCGTCAGAGAAAAATAAGGATTGTCAATCTTGTCCGTAAAATCTAAAGGATTTATTTCTGGACTATAATCTTGGGAATATGCTGGTATTAAAACCATAAATAGAACTGCAATAATAATCAAAATAATTTTTTTAGGCATAACGTCCTCCTTAATAATAATATTTCTAAATTCATTCTTATCTACTTATCACTTATCTTTCTTTTAATCTGCTTTTTATTATAATTATAATGCAAATCTATATAAAAATCATTTTTTTAATATAATTTATAAAAAAATAAAAGCCCTTCAGCAAAAGCTAAAGGGCTGGAAATTAGCAAGCTCCTCGGGTAGGATTCGAACCTACAACCCTCCGGTTAACAGCCGGATGCTCCACCGTTGAGCTACCGAGGAATATTTCCATGTAATTATACTTAAAAAATCATTTTCAGTCAATATTTTTATTTAATTTTTATTCTAAATAATCTTTTAATTTTTTACTTCTGCTAGGATGTCTTAATTTTCTTAATGCCTTGGCTTCGATTTGACGAATTCTTTCTCTGGTTACTCCGAACTCTTTACCAACTTCTTCTAAAGTATGAGGATGACCGGTGGCAATTCCAAATCTCAATTCCAACACTCTCTTCTCTCGGTAAGTCAAAGTCTCTAAGACATCGTCTAATTGCTCTTTCAAAAGAGTATAAGTAGCAATTTTAGGAGGAGCGGGGGAATCTTTATCTTCTATAAAATCTCCTAAGTGACTGTCTTCTTCTTTCCCGATTGGAGTTTCTAAGGAAACAGGCTCCTGGGCAGTTTTTAATATCTCCCTTACTTTGTCTTCAGTAATTTCCATATTTTCAGCTATTTCCTTAACGGTCGGTTCTCGTCCTAATTCCTGCAAAAGATGGCGTGACACCCTTATTAATTTGTTAATAGTCTCCACCATATGAACAGGAACGCGAATAGTCCTGGCTTGATCTGCTATAGCTCTGGTAATTGCCTGTCTTATCCACCAAGTAGCATAGGTACTAAATTTATATCCCTTTTTGTAGTCAAACTTCTCTACTGCCCGGATTAAACCCATATTACCTTCCTGAATTAAATCTAAAAATAGCATTCCTCTACCCACATATCTTTTGGCAATACTTACTACTAATCTTAAATTTGATTCTACTAATTTTTTCTTGGCTTCGTGCTCTCCTTTTTGCATTCTTTTAGCCAATTCTACCTCTTGTTTGCCAGTTAATAATCTTATCTGCCCTATTTCCTTTAAGTACATTTTTACGGGATCATCTAATTCTAATTGTTTCGCCAATTCTATTTCTAAATCCAATTTAGCTTTAGAGGAGTGGAGTTTTTTGTTTTTCTCTTCAACATTTTTATCCTTGGCTAACAAATTACCCTCTTCCTCGCTCTCAACTAAATCAATTCCAGATTCACTTAGAATATCATATAAATCTTCTACTTTACTCAGATCTAAAATATCATCTGCTAAATATTTCTCTAATTCTTTGTAAGTTAAGTAGCCTTGCTCTTTACCTTCTTTAATTAATTCTTCGATTATTTTCTTTTTCCCCATTATCAAGCCTTCCTTCTTAACAGTAAATATTATATTTGTATAAATTATAAATATAAAATATTAATTAATATTTTGACTTTTTAGTTGCCGAACAATTTCCCGTAATTCTGTTAAATCATCTTCTTCTATCTTTTCAGATTTTTTTATCTTTTCATCGAGAATTTTTGCCCTTTTTTCGAGATTTTTTCTCTCTTGAGCCAACTTAAAATTATTTATAGTATCTATATATCCGGAGATTATCTTCTCGTCAAAAGTGATAGTTTCTTCCATTAAAATCTTAGAAATTAATTTTGTTGCCTCATCATCGTTTAAGCAGTCAATAACTTTTTGAGAATTTACTGCTTTATCATCTTTTAATTTTTTTTCAATGGCTGTTACAATTTGATGATGTAACGGAACTGAAAAATCTTTTGCTTTCAATTTTTTTAAAATATCTTGGGCAATTTGTTCATTTTCCAGCATACATCCGATGAGAATTTTTTCCGCTTTAATATTCCCAGACTCAGAATTTAATTTAATAAAATTGTGGGAGAAATCTTTTAATCCTCTTTTATATTTTTTTAGTTCGATTAAAATCGCTTCTTCGGATAATTTTAATTCTTCAGATATTTTTTTTGTCTGAGCTCTCAGCTCAACCTCATTACCTATTACGCTCAAGGTAGGTAAAATTCCTTCAATAACTTTTACTTTTCCTTCTATAGTTTTAACACTATAATTAGAATATAAAAGTTTTAACTTATAATCTATTAAGGAAAGCGACCTATCAATTAAATTTTGAAAAGGCTCTATTCCTTTTTTTATTAAAAAATCAGCTGGGTCATAACCCTGAGGTAAGGCTAATACTTTAATTCCAAGACCAGCTTCTACCAGCAAATCCAAACTTCTTAAGGTCGCCATATTACCGGCAGAATCTGCATCATAAGCAATTAAAACCGTATCGGTAAACCGTTTTATTAAGTCTATCTGTTTAGTAGTTAAAGCTGTTCCCAGAGATGCGGCTACATTATTAAATTCGTATTGTTGAGTTATTAAAACATCGGTATAACCTTCTACAACAATTATATAATTCTTTTTTCGGATATCTTCCTTGGCAAAGTTTAAATTGTATAAATTACTCCCTTTGTTATAAACCAAGGTTTCCGGAGAATTTATATACTTGGGCAAAGAGTCATCTAAAACCCTGCCTCCAAAACCTATTACCCTCCCTGATAAGTGAAAGATAGGAAAAATTATCCTGTCTCTGAAATAGTCAATATATTTCTCTTCTATTTTGCTCTTTTTTATTAGTCCGGCTTTGATTAGCTCTTCGTATGTATATCCTTTTTTCTTTAAAAAGTTAGTTAATGCATCCCAACCGGGAGGAGCATAACCTAATCTATACTTTTCGACACTAGTATCGTTAATTCCTCTTTTTTTTAAATAATTTATTATTTTTTTTCCTTGATTAGTCCTAAATAGGCATTCTCGGTAGTAATTTACAGCCAGATTGTTTAATTTATATAACCTTTCTTTTTTCATGTAAAGTAAATTTTCTTTTTCTTTATCTACGGGGAGAGATACGCCTGATTTTTTAGCTAACATCTCCACTGCTTCAAAAAAGCTAAATTTCTCATATTTCATAAGAAAATTAAAAACATTACCCCCTTCTCCACATCCAAAACAATGAAATAACTGTTTTTCAGGGCTAACCATAAAAGAAGGGGTCTTCTCTCCATGAAAAGGACATAAACCTTTAAATCCTTTTCCTGCTGGCTTTAAGTGTACATACTCTGAAATAATATCTACAATATCGCAACGATTCCTTATTTCTTCCAGTAAATCAGATGAAAATCTCAAATATAAATCACCTACATATTATTATGGTTATGTGTAATCAATGAAACATTTTCTTTTTTTTAAAACTCCTAAATTTATCTTCGTATTAATATATTCTACAAAAGTTTTCGTTTTCCTCTTTTTTTATAAAAATATTTTAAAAAAATGCTAGTTGATTATTTTTAATATAAATCAACTAGTCTAAAATAACTTGCTTTATATTTTTTGGGAGAAAATCAGAAAGTAAACCTAAAAATTTAGCTGTAAATTTTCTTCTCTGAAAATATTTTCTTTCTTTTTGACCTTTCCATACTTTCCGCCGCCACCCGGACTTAATTTTAAAAGTCCCTTTCTGGCTAAAATTATATTCTTAGCAATTTCGAATCCTACTACCTGGCTAATTTCCTGATAAGCAGCTTGGTGTAGTATATTCATTTCAGTTCCAAAGTAATCAAACAATTTATTCAGGGTTTTTTTACCTACACCGGGTACAAATTCTAAAGGAACCTGGTGATAATAAGGCGGACGATGAGAAGGAGAAATAGACTGCTGGTAATCTCCGATTTCCACAATCCGATCAAAAACGCCTTTTACTATTTTGTCACTCCCGCATTTTTTACACTTATAAACTGGAGGATTGCTGGTTGCAATGCAATTACATACTTCACAAAAAGTCCGATGATATTTACCCAGTTTTGGGTCAAGACCGTAGTTGGCGGATACTTTTCTTCCTTCTTTTCTCTGTAAGGCTAAAAGTATCTCTTTAAAATTTACCTTCTCCAGTTCAATTATATTATATTCTCGGCCAATCTTAGGCAAGGAGTGTGCATCGGAATTAGTTAAAAAGGTATATTCGGCCAATTCTTTCAAATGATCTGCAATTTCTGTATCAGCACTTAATCCCAATTCTATGGCTGGGATCTTTTTTAAAGTAGCTCTGCTAAACATCTCCGGTAATCTTCTGACACAATTCCCATAAACACTTTTATGGGGAGTAAAGGCATGGGCGGGAATTAAAATCCCTCCAATCCGGTTTATAATTTGAAATGCTTCCTGGGCACTAATTTTACAATTTTGACTGCTTAAACTCACATTAGTAACCAGTAGAGATAATGCCTTGCTAAATTCTTTTATATCTTCAAAATAGGGGAAATAGGCTATTTGATGGGAATATCCTCCACCTTTTTCTTTGGTTTCAATTTCTGAGCCCAAAATAATAGTGACTTTGTCCTGATAAATTAAGCCACCTTCTTTTAAAGGTTTCATTTCTCCGCTGTTAATTAACTGGGAAATATCATCAATTACTTCTGGTGAAGCGCAATCAACGATACCTACAATGTCAATCCCTTTTCTATATTTACATTCTCGGGCAATGTTGGCAAAAGTCAAATCTCTAGAAGCAGTTATTTTTATAGGAGCTCCACTTTTGCTTCTGCCAATGTGCACATGCAAATCCATAAAATATTTCTTCATATTTTTAAATATAACCTCATTCCTATTGTGTTTATTATTTTGTGTACTTTTTGGGTTACAATCATACTGTAAACTCGATACTTGATACTAAGTATAATACTCCAATAATCGTCTTGGCATCTTTGATAACATTTCCCTTTATCATTTTTAAAACTTCAGATATTTTTAAATTTTTAACTTGAATAAATTCATCAGCATCTTCATTCTTGTTTCTTTCCTCTAAATCTTCCGCTAAAAATAGTGTAAGTCTTTCATTACAAAAACCTGGAGTAGAGAAAAAAGATATTAATTTTTTAATCTTTCGGGGATAATAACCGGTTTCCTCTTCCAATTCTCTTTTGGCGCATCTAACTAAATCTTCTCCCTCTTCCACTGTCCCTGCTGGCAGTTCCCATAAAACTTCATTTGCCGGTTCTCTAAACTGTCTAATCATTACTACCTTTCTATCATCAGTCAAAGCTAATATAACTACAGCTCCAGGATGTTCAACTATTTCTCTGACAGTCTCCCTGCCATCAGGTAGTTTTACTTTATCCTGACGAAGTTTAATAATTTTCCCCTTATAAATATAGATGGAAGATAAAATTTGTTTTTCTAAAGAATCTTCTTTATTCATTTAAGTTTTCTCCAGAGGTTACGGTATTTATAATAGATAAAACATATTCTACTGTCTTTTTTAAATTTTTAACAAGAATATATTCATCAACTGTATGAACCTTCTCCATCCCTATAGCTAAAACAACTGAGGGGAAACTTTTCTTATTAAATACATTAGCATCGCTCCCCCCTCCGCTGGGACATAATTCTGGTTGTAATCCCATATCTTTTGCTGCTTTCATTGATATTTTAACTACTTGATCACCAGGGGATAAATTGTAGCAATAGTACTCCCTGTTAATCTTTACCTCTGCTTTTGCTTTAAATTCCCGAGCAGTATCTTCGGTAATCTTTTTCAATCGCTCAGTATATTTTTCTAATTTTTCTTCGTTTCTACTTCTAACTTCCCCTTTTAATGTTACCTTATCAGGGACAATATTTGTAGCTTTGCCACCGGAAATAATCCCAATATTAGCTGTGGTTTCTTCATCTATTCTACCTAACTTCATCCGGGAAAGAGCAAATCCGGCTACCTGAATAGCATTAATCCCTTCTTCGGGATTTGAACCAGCATGAGCAGATTTTCCATAAATAATAATTTGCAGAGAGTTCTGAGAGGGTGCTGTAGTAATAATTTTTCCTACCTGGCCTCCGGCATCTAAAACAAATCCCATTTGGGCATTTAAACTGAAAATATCTAAATTTTTTGCACCTTTTAAGCCTATTTCTTCACAAATGGAAAATACAATCTCTATATCACCACAGGGAATATTATTCTCTTTAATAATACGTAGTGCCTCTAATAAAGCAGCAATTGCCGCTTTATCATCTGCTCCTAAAATTGTTTTTCCGCTGCTTACTATCTTTTCTTCCTTCACAAGAGGATTAATCTTTTTCCCTGGAACAACTGTATCCATATGAGCGGAAAACATAATAGGAGTAGCTTTCTTAATATTTCCCCTTAAACGGGCTATTATATTACCACTATTAGATTTTACCTTCTCACCAGCTTGATCAACCCTAACCTCTAATCCTAAATCTTTTAGTTTTTTTACTAAAAAATCTGCAACTTCCTTCTCTTCTCCGGATACACTGTCTATCCTAACTAATTCCATAAAACTTTCTATCAATCTTTTTTCATTAATCATTAATTAATCCTCCACCAATTCTGCCCCTTGTTTTAAAGCTTCTTTATTTAATTCTAATAGTTTTTTACTAGGTCCAGCTAAAACCTTCTCTAAAGCCTTAAATATGGTATCCATCTTTACAATTCCTGATTGTTCAACATAAGCACCTAAAACTACCATATTGGCTGCTCTTGAATTACCTAACTTATCAGCAATATCATCTGCAGGAATCTTTATTACCTTAACATCATTCCTTTTTACTTCACGTTTTATTAATGAAGCATTTAAGATGATTAATCCATCATCACTTACATTCGATTCAAATTTGTCTAATGAAGGTTGATTCATAGCAATTAATATTTTTGGATGAGATACAATTGGAGAACCAATTTCATTAGATGAAATAAGTACTGTGCAATTGGCTGTCCCTCCTCTCATCTCTGGTCCATAAGAAGGCATCCAGGCAACTTTTTTACCTTCTATCATTCCGGCATAAGCCAATAATCTGCCCATCAACATTACTCCTTGACCACCAAATCCTGAAATAATTATCCTCTCTAACATTCAAGACACCTCCTCAGGAGTTTTAAATTCTCCTAATGGATAATAAGGAATCATGTTTTCTTCTAGCCACTTATTTGCTTCAATTGGAGTTAGGCCCCAGTTAGTAGGACAGGTAGACAAAATTTCAACCAGAGAAAAACCTTTCCCCTCTATCTGTGATTGAAAAGCTTTTCTTATTGCTTTCTTTGCTTTCAATATGTAGGCGGGCTTAGATAAGGCTACCCGAGAAATATAAGCAACTCCTTTTAGAGTAGCTAACATCTCTGCTACCTTTATAGGATATCCCATAGTTTTCGGGTCTCTGCCATAAGGAGAGGTCTGGGTTACCTGTCCCACTAAAGTAGTGGGCGCCATCTGTCCACCGGTCATCCCGTAGATAGCATTATTTATAAATATAACCGTAATATTCTCACCACGATTAGCAGTATGCACTATCTCTGCCGTACCAATAGAGGCTAAATCTCCATCTCCTTGATAAGTAAATACAATAGAATCTGGTTTTGCTCTTTTTATTCCGGTAGCTACAGCGGGAGCTCTCCCGTGTGCTGCACAAATCATATCACAATCGAAAAAAACATAGGCAAATACGGAGCAACCTACCGGACATACTCCTATAGTTTTTTCTCTTACCCCAAATTCATCTAAAGCTTCAGCCACTAATCTATGCGCAATACCATGGTGACACCCCGGACAATAAGTAAAAGGATCTTTGGTTAAAGATTTGGGACTTTCAAAAACTTTCTTCATAATATTATTACACACCTCCGTAATATAATCTAGAATGTAATTAATCTATTTTAAATATTTCTTTATTTCAGTCAAAATATCACTTTGCGCAGGTATGACTCCGCCCACTCTACCATAAAAATTAACTTCCGCCTTACCATTTACGGCTAATTTAACATCTTCCACCATTTGTCCCATGCTCATCTCTACAACTAAAAACTTATTTATCTTTTCGGAAGTCTCAGCAATTATCTTTTCCGGAAAAGGAAATAGAGTAATTGGCCTGATTAATCCGATATTAATTCCCTCTTTTTTAGCGTTGCTAATTACAGTTTTTGCAATCCGAGCTACTATTCCGTAAGCAACTATTATTAAATCAGCATTATCCAAATTAACTGTTTCATATCTAACTTCTTTTTCTTTTAATTTATTATATTTCTCTTGAATTTTAAAATTTAATTTTTCCATTTCATAAGGATCAAGATTAAAGGGAACAATATAATTTTTTTCTCTTCCTTTGCACCCGGTTAAAATCCATCCTTCTTTATCTGGCAAATCAATCTTTTTTCTTTCCTTAAACTCTACAGCTTCCATCATTTGTCCTATAAGCCCATCTCCTAATATCATTGCAGGATTTGTATATTTATCAGCTAAATCAAAAGCATCCATGGTTAAATCTAACAACTCTTGCACCGAAGAAGGAGCCAGTACAATTAAATGATAATCACCGTGCCCTCCTCCTTTGGTAGCCTGAAAATAATCAGCTTGTCCAGGCTGTATACTCCCTAATCCTGGTCCCCCTCTTTGCATGTTAACAATTACGCACGGTAACTCAGCACAAACAATATAAGAAATTCCTTCTTGCATTAAACTTATTCCCGGGCTCGATGATGAAGTCATGGATCTTACTCCTGTGGCAGCGGCTCCGTAAACCATACTTATTGCTGCTAATTCGCTTTCAGCTTGCACAAAAGCAGCATTTTTCATTTTTAATAATTTTTTCGCCATATAAGCAGTTAATTCAGTTTGGGGAGTAATCGGATAACCAAAATAAAAATGGCATCCTGCACGAATTGCTGCTTCTCCAATAGCTTCATTCCCTTTCATTAACATTTTTTCTGCCATATTCGAATCCTCCTTAAAATACTACTAAATTTTAAATATATAAAATATCAATATTATTTATACACTTCAATAGCAACATCCGGGCAAGTAATTGCACAAAAAGCACATCCGGTACATTCTTCCGGTTTAATCTGTTTGGCAGGATGATAACCTTTTTTGTTAAAATACTCTGCCATAACTATAATATGTTTAGGGCAAGCGGGAATACATAATTCGCACCCTTTGCATCTTTCCTCATCAATGACAATTTTTGCCATATTCTTTTCTCCCTCCTTTTCTAAAGCTTAATCCCACGGTAAATGCATAAACCGTTTTATATAAAATATTGGTTCTATAAAATTTTCCTGCCTTATTTTTTTAGAAAATCGTTCGTCTACACAGATAAATTTCACAGGCACCTCTAATTTTTGAGCTGCCTGTTTTATTAAAATGTGTCCTTTTTTAATTGTTTTTTCATCGGTTTGGCTGCTTAAATTCGGATTGCTCACTAATCCGTTAATTTTTAATCGAGATGTATTTTCTATTTCTTGAGCCATCTGTTTAATTTGAGGTGCACTTTGAGTAAAAGGCCGATAAGAATTTACTACCAGCAGCATTTCATAATCTAAATCTTTGATGAAATAGCTGAAATTACCCAAAACCACTGCTCCTGCATCATCTCCACCCACATCAAGAATTAAGCAATAATCTGGATTTTGAATTAAACCTTTTATCTCAGGAGAAATTAGGGGTAAATCGGCATAAGCCATCTCACCTTCAGGAGCGATCACTTTTATGTCTTTAAAATTTAAAGTATCTTTTGCTTCTCGAGTTCTAAAATAAGGATTAACAATATCTAAATCTACAATAGCAACTTTAGCGTAGCTTTTCCTGCAATATATTGAATAATTAATGGCAATTTCTGTCTTTCCACTTCCAAAACTTCCAACAAATATCTTTATTCTTTTACTCAATATATTTTTTCCACCTCTTCTCCCTTTAAAACTCTTAAAGCTCCTTCACATAAGGACAGCATCTCCTCTTCACCGGGATACACCATAACTAAAGATAAAAAACTCACTCTATCTCTTACCATATTAACAAATTCATTATTATAAGCTATCCCCCCGGTTAAAATGATGGCATCTATCTGACCTCTCAATACTGTAGCCCCTGCTCCGATTTCTTTAGCTACTTGATAAGCCATAGCTTCTAATATTAATTTTGCTTTTTTATCTCCACGCTTGATCATCTTTACTACTTCTCTAACATCATTAGTATTTAAATAAGCTACTAATCCACCTTTGCCTTTTATCTTTTTCATCATCTCATCCTTGGTAAATTTTCCGGAAAAACAAAGTTCTACCAGACCACCAACAGGAACTCCACCACTTCTCTCAGGAGTAAAAGGTCCTTCTCCGTTAAGAGCATTATTAACATCAATAACCTTTCCCTTACAATGAATTCCTACTGAAATTCCTCCACCTAAGTGAGCGATAATAAAATTACATTTCTCGTACTTTTTTCCTAAATCTAATGCTGCTTTTCGAGCAACTGCTTTTTGATTTAAAGCATGAAGTATGCTAATTCGAGGAATTTCTGGCATTCCGGAAATTCTGGCAACAGGTTTCATCTCGTCAATGACTACAGGATCGACTATATATGAAGGAATAGATAAGTTTTCAGCAATTCCATATGCAAGTAATCCTCCTAAATTAGAAGCGTGTTCACCCATTACTCCTCTATGAAGATCTTCTAACATCTTTTCATTAATTCGATAAGTCCCGCTGGCAATAGGTTTTAACAATCCTCCTCTTCCCACTACCGCATTAAGGGTGGAAAGATTAATTCCTTTTTCCTTTAAAAAACTTAAAATAATGTCTTGTCGAAAATGATATTGGTCAATAATTTTATTAAAATTTGATAATTCTTTACTGCTATGCTCAATCTTCTTTTCGAATAATAGTTGTTCATTAGAAAACAACACTACTTTGGTAGAAGTAGAACCAGGGTTTATCACCAATATTTTATAATCTTTACTCATCTTTAAATCACCTCATAAAACTAACCTGTTATCTTAAATTTCACCCATCTCACTCATTAATACTCCCAAGGCAATAGAATATAATTTTGATTGTGCACTATCTGAGCGAGAAACTAATACTACAGGAGCCTTTGCCCCTAAAAGTAATCCTGCTGGTACTGCTTTGGCCAAATAAACCAAGCCTTTAGCAAAGATATTTCCTGATTCGATATTTGGTACCAATACAATATCTACTTCTCCGGAAACTGGGCTTTCAATTCCCTTATGCTCTGCTGCTTCCTTAGAAATAGCATTATCAAAGCCCAATGGTCCATCCACTATTCCGCCAACAATCTGTCCTCTCTCGCTCATTTTAGCTAAACAGGCTGCATCGATAGTTGCGGGCATATCAGGATTCACTAATTCTAAAGCTGCAACAATTGCTACTTTAGGCTTCTTTATTCCCATTGAATGAGCATAATAGATAGCATTCTGGATTATCTGGGCTTTTTGTTTTAAATCCGGACTGATGTTCATAGCCCCATCAGTCATAGTAAGCAAACGATTATAATTTTTTATCTCCAGGGTATAAACATGGCTGAGCAATCTGTTAGTGCGTAAACCAATTTCTTTATCTAAAACAGCCTGTAAAAGTCTGGCTGTTCCCATCATACCTTTCATTAATATAGATGCCTTTTTATTTCGGACTAACTCAACAGCACATCGGGCAGTTTCTGTTTTATCCGGTTTATCTATTATTTCATAATTAGCAGGGTTGATCCCCATTTTTTCAGCTATCTGAATAATCTCTTTTTTATCGCCGACTAAAATTGAATCGGTTAATCCTTCTTTTCGGGCAGCTTCGACTGCTTTTAATACATCTTCTGCTCCAGCAGAAGCTACTGCCATTTTTTTAGGACCATAATCTTTAGCCTTGTGTAAAACTTCATCAAAAGTTCTTAACATTTTTACTGTTCACCTCTTTATTAAAAATTTACCAAGCAGCCGATTTCCCAATTCTCCAATTAGCTACCATGCCAATTCCTGAGTTTAACAATTATATATCGTTTCTTGTGTAGGGGTCGAATTTATTCGACCCGATTCCCTGCGGGCTCGATGAATCGAGCCCCTACACTATATACGCTAAACGCTATTTTATATTCTGGTTCTGGCTCCTTAATTCTGGATTCTTAATTTTTTATTTTCTTCTTAATTACTTGGCCTAATCTCTTAATGCCTTCTTCAATATCTTCCATACTTGGATAACAAAAAGAAAGTCTCATCGTATTTTTTCCTTTCCCATCAGCAAAAAATGGACCACCAGGTACATAGGCTACATTTTCTTCAATTGCTTCTTTAAACATTTCTCCGGTATCTATGTATTCAGGCAAAGTAGCCATTACAAAAAATCCACCTTGCGGTTTAGTCCAGGTAACCTCTTGTGGAAAATATTTATCTAAAGCATTCAGCATTATATCTCTT
>JBBRDV010000031.1:0-15123 GCA_038203565.1 Atribacterota bacterium | reverse complement strand
ACATCTCTTTAATTTTCCCGGTGGTAATGGCGGAGGGGTCACACCTGTTCCCATCCCGAACACAGTAGTTAAGCCCTCCAGCGCCGATGGTACTGCAGTTTTTCTGTGGGAGAGTAGGACACTGCCGGGATTTTTTATTTTTATTTACTTTTGGTGTATAATTTGATAAATAGTGTTTAGCATTTAGCGGGTAGGAGGTAGGGGTTTGATTTATCAAACCCGTAAAAAATACGGGACGGATAAATCCGTTCCCTACACTAAATACTATATACTAACGACTATCGACTAGTTAATTGGAGGATTGGAAAATTTGGAAAAAGGTCTTAAAATAATTTCTTTCGATGTAGATGGTACTTTAGTAGATTTAGAATATAATGACTTGATATGGTTTAAAGAGATACCCGAACTAGTAGCTAAAAAAAAGAAGATTACTTTCGAAAAAAGTTTAAAATATGTATATGAGGAATATACCAAACTTGGTGAGCATAATTTAAATTGGTATGATATTAATTATTGGATCACCTATTTTAGATTAAAAGTTTCCCCTAAAAAAATATTGGAAAAATATGAATCTCAGGTTAAGATATTTCCCGAAGTAACCCCTCTTTTAGAAGAATTAAAGAAGAATTTTATCCTTATTGTTATTACTGCAATGCCCCGTGAATTTTTAGTACCCAAAATGAAAAAGCTGAAAAAATATTTTAAATTCAGCTTTTCTGCTTTATCCGATTTTAAAGAATTGAAAAATTCTGAGGTATATTTAAAAATATCCAAAACCTTAAATGTATGCCCTGAACAAATATTACACATAGGCGATCATTGGGAATTTGATTATCTAGCTGCTCAGAAAGCGGGAATGAATACTATTTATCTAGACCGCAGTAATACAAAAAAGGGAAAATTTATTATAAACAATTTAGGAGAAGTAAAAAAAATAATAGAGGGAATTAATCAGTGATTAGTAATTTGCGATATGCAACGAGGTGATAACAATGCCAGAATTACCTGAAGTAGAGACTATCAGAATAGGCCTTCAGGAAAAAATTAAAGATAAACAAATAAGAGATGTAATAGTAAATATTAGTAAAATAATAAAAAAACCATCTTTAGAAGAATTTATTACTAAAATAAAAGGCAAAAAGATTAAGAAGATAGGTCGCCGGGGAAAATATATTATTATTTATTTAGACTCGGAAGACAAATTAGTAGTTCATCTGGGGATGACCGGACTATTAATCTATCCTTATGACTATAAAATTACAGAGAAAGAGATTAACTCTAAGCATAATCATCTTATTTTTACATTTACAGATAATACCCAATTAGTTTTTAATGATGTTAGAAGATTTGGAAAAATATTTTTAGTTTCCAACATTGACGAAGTAGAAAGTATAGCTAAATTAGGGGTTGAACCTTTAGAGGATTATTTCACAGAAGAAATCTTTATTCAGGTATTGAATAAAAAGAAAAAATGTAAAATAAAATCTTTTTTAATGAAACAGGAGTTTATCACTGGATTAGGGAATATTTATGTCAACGAAGTACTCTATGGAGCGAACATTCATCCTTTAAGAATAATTTCTTCTCTCCACAAGGAGGAGATTGGAAACCTATATCAGCAAATTAAGTTGGTGCTGAATGAAGCAATCAAATCTGGAGGAAGTACAGTAGCTGATGAGGCTTATCTAAATACGGATGGCGAAAAAGGAAAATTTGCTGAAAAATTACAAGTCTATGCTCGAAAAGGTAAACCCTGCATAAGATGTGGAAATATTATAGAGGTTCTAAAAATAGAAGGCCGAAGTACATTTATCTGTCCTCAATGTCAGAAATAAGCAGATACTAAAAAATTCTTGCTTAAATATAGAAAAAATATTATAATATACAATGATATTTCTTCTTGCTTATTGCTCTTTTATAAAAAAATATTCTCCGAGCTATCACACCTAAAGTGAAAACGATGGTGGATTAGCCGATAAGGAATAAGAGAAAACTCTTATTCCTCCCGTGTTTGGAAAGGAGGACTTATATTATGGATTGAACTTGTAAACCAACACCGGACACAGTGTTGGTTTTTTTGTTTAATGTCTAATTAAAATTAAAAAATAAAATGAATAGAAAGGAATATATTAGTAAAATGAAAAAAAACATTATTTTTCGAGTGATATTTATATTAGGTCTTAGTTTATTATTAATGGGTATGGTTTATGCTGAACCAATTCACCTAAAATTAGCTACTACTACCAGTACAGAAAATTCAGGCTTATTAAATACACTTCTCCCACCTTTTGAGGAATTATTTAATATCAAAGTAGATGTTATTGCTGTAGGAACAGGGGCAGCTATTAAGTTGGGGGAAAATGGAGATGTAGATATAATACTTACCCATGATCCGGACGCGGAAGATAAATTTGTTAAGGATGGATGTGGAGTAAACCGTAGAAATGTAATGTATAACGATTTTATTGTTCTTGGACCATCTAATGATCCGGCAAAAATTAAAGGCATGAAAAATGTAGTGTCTGCTTTTACCAATATAGCTAACCAACAAGCTTTTTTTGTATCTCGAGGAGACAAGTCCGGGACTGATGTCAAAGAAAAAATTATATGGCAAATTGCAGATATTAAACCAGAGAAGTGGTATATGGAAGCAGGTCAAGGGATGGGTGCAACGTTACAAATTGCCAATGAAAAACAAGCCTATGTTCTTTGTGATAGAGGAACCTTTTCGGCTTATAAAGATAAGATAGAGTTAGATGTCCTTTATGAAGGAGATCCTCTACTTTTTAATCCTTATAGTATAATCGCAGTTAATCCAGCACTTTATTCTCAGGTTAAATATATGGAGGCAATGCAATTAATAGCTTGGGTTACTTCTGCGGAAGGACAAAAAATAATTAGAGAATATAAGATAGCAGGAGAAAAACTTTTTTATCCCGTGGCAATTAAATAGTGAATAGTCGTTAGTACTTAGTTAACTATTCCTCTTCACGCGATACTCGATACGCGATACTCGATACGAATTTATTATTCGAGGTGATTTTTTGAATTTTATCCTAAGCGGAATACAGCAAGCTGTTCAATTAATCTTTTCTTTAGACCGAGAAATATTCAATATTGTCTTACTTTCATTAAGAGTATCGTTAACTGCAGTAGGACTTGCTTCATTGATAGGCATACCTATTGGCTTTTTAATGACCATAAAGAATTATTATGGGAAGAAATTTACTGTAGCTTTAGTGAATACTTTCTTAGCTTTACCAACAGTAGTGGTAGGGTTAATTGTTTATTCTTTAATTTCTCGAAGAGGACCTTTGGGAGTTTTTGGATTATTGTTTACCCCTTTAGCCATGATTATCGGTCAGTTTATATTAGCTACTCCCATAGTTATTGCGCTTACCCATTCTGCATTACAGGGAATTGATGAAAGAGTTAGAAAAACTGCTTTAACTCTTGGTGCAACTAAGCTTCAATCTGCCTGGGCAGTACTTAAAGAAGCACGTTATGCAATATTAGAAGCGATAACAACTGCCTTTGGAAGAGTTATCGCTGAAGTAGGAGCTGCTATGATGTTGGGAGGAAATATTCAAGGGAGTACCAGGACTATGACCACGGCTATTGCTCTGGAAACCTCTAAAGGTGAATTCGGATTTGGCATTGCCTTGGGTATTATTTTACTACTTATTGCTTTTAGCATAAATATTTTTCTCTATTATTTTCAGAGTAAGAGAGTGTAAAATTAAAATATGGATAAACCAATGCTTAAGGTTAAAAATTTAAAAAAGATATATAATAATAAAACAGTATTAGATATTGATTATTTGGGTTTTCAAGAGAGTAAAATTTATGCTATTGTTGGTCCAAACGGTTCAGGTAAAACTACGCTTTTAAATATATTAAATCTACTAGTGAAACCGGATAAAGGTCAAATTTTTTTCCGTGATCAAGAAATAATCAATAATTCAGATTCTAAGCTATTAGAGATTCGGCGAAAGATGACTTTAGTAGATCAGGATCCTTTTTTATTTCAATCTTCAGTATATGGTAATGTTGCTTATGGATTAAAAGTAAGATCTGTGTCCTCCATAGTTCAACAGAATAGAATTAAAAATGCCTTGGATATGGTTGGGCTTTCTGGTTTTGAAAATAGAAAAGTATATCAATTGTCTGGTGGAGAAACTCAACGAGTAGTAATTGCTAGAGCTTTAGTAATTGAACCAGAAATTCTCTTTTTGGATGAGCCTACCACAAGTATAGATCAAAGGCACCTAGATATAGTAGAAGGAATTATTAAAAAAATAAAGAAAGAGAGTAAAACTACCGTAATATTTACTACTCACGACCTCTCCCAGGCTTATCGTTTAGCAGATGAGGTGATTTCCCTTTTGGATGGTAAAATTATTAAACAAGTTCAGGAGAACCTTCTTTGGGGAGAAATAGTAAAAGAGGAAGATGGCTTAAAACGGTTTAAAACTATAGGAAACGTAAAATTTGCTATAGTGAGCGAAAAGATTGGCCCGGTATATATTTCTATTGACCCCACGAATATAATTTTATCTTATGAACCATTTCAATCCAGTGCCAGAAATTCCTTTTTAGGGAAAATAACAAAGACTATTGAGCAAAATCATTTGGTAAAATTAGAAATAGATATTGGTATCCATTTAGTGGTGATTATTACCAGAGAGTCATTTTCTAAGATGAATTTCAATCTGGGTAGTAAAGTTTATTTAACTTTTAAAGCTTCAGCAGTAAAATTATATTAATTTTTAAAAATGAGATATTTGTAAAACAATATATAAACAATTAATAATTAGGAGATAAACAGCAAACATGGTAAAACCCTTATTTAAAGTTAGTACTCCCCAAGAGGTAATTACGATGCTAAAAAATCATTTAAATTTAAAGGAGATAACCCAGAGCAACACAGAGGAAGCCGATATTAAAACAGCCTTACATAGGTTTTTAGCGGAAGGGATAGTTGCCCCCGCTAATCTGCCTGGTTTTAATCGTTCTACCATGGATGGTTATGCCATTAGGGCAGAAGATTCTTTTGGAGCAAGCGAGAGTTTGCCCTCATATCTGACAGTTATAGGAGAAATAAAGATGGGCGGTAAGCCCGAATTTAAGATTAATCCTGGAGAAGGAGCAAAAATTTCTACTGGAGGAATGTTACCCGAGGGGGCAAATGCGGTAATGATGTTAGAATATACTGAACAGATTGATGATGCTACTATTGAAGTAAGAAAGTCAATTTCTCCCTGGGAAAATGCAGTCCGAGAGGATGAGGATCTAAAAAAAGGAGAAATTATATTAAGAAAAGGACACCGGTTACGTCCCCAGGACATAGGAGTTTTAGCCGGGATAGGAAGAACTAATATAGAAATCTATAAGAAACCTAAAATTGCTATTATTTCAACTGGCGATGAGATAATCCCTACTAAAGGCGAGCCCCAGATAGGGCAGGTAAGGGATATAAATTCTTATACCCTTGGAGCTTGTATTGAAGAGGCAGGTGGGATTCCTATTTATAGAGGGATTATTAAAGATGAAGTTATTCTATTAGAGCAGGAGATAAAAAAGACTATCAAAGAAGATAAGGTAGAAGCGGTAATTATTTCCGGAGGGAGTTCAGTGGGGGTAAGAGATGTTACCCTGGAAGTGCTTAATAAATTAGGGAAACCCGGTGTATTGATTCACGGAGTATCAGTAAAACCAGGGAAACCTACTATACTTGCCATAGCTGACAATAGGCCGATATTTGGCTTGCCCGGTCATCCAGTCTCAGCGATGATAATCTTTGACCTTTTTGTGCGGCCTTTGATTAGCCGGTTACAAGGAGGAGAATATAATTATAATTCTGACAAAGAAATAGAGGCAGAATTAACCTGCAATATATTTTCAGATTCGGGAAGAGAAGATTATGTGCGGGTATTTGTATATAAAGAAGGCGAAAGATTTTACGCCGAACCTATCCTGGGGAAATCAGGATTAATTTCCACTATGGTTCGGGCTTCAGGTTTAATAAAGATCGGGTTAAATATCGAAGGATTAGAAAAGGGCAGCAAAGTAATGGTTAAATTATTTTAATTAAACAGAATTAATTAGAGAAGGAAGATTGATTTGAAAAGGAATATTTATTTAAGTAAATTAACTTTAAAAGAAGCTCAAGAAAAATTTTATAAAACTTTATTAAAATACAAACTTGCTCAGCCTCTCAAAAGGGAATTGGTTTCTACTGAAGATTCTTTAGGACGGATTACCGCAGAACCAATTTTTGCCAAGATATCCTCTCCTTATTATCAGGCGGCAGCTATGGATGGGGTAGTGGTCAGAGCAAGGGATACTTATGAAGCTTCCGAATCTTCTCCTATTACTTTAAAGATTAATCAAGACTTTCATTTTATAAATACCGGTAATCCCATACCTTTCGATTTTGATGCAGTGATAAAGATTGAGGATATAAACCCTTTAAATGAATTTAAAAGAGAGAAGAACAAAGATATTTCTAATGATTTTAACGAAGATTCAAAAGAAGAAAATATTAAAGAAATTAAAATATTTTCGGCAGTTTCCCCAGGGCAACATATCCGCAACATTGGGGAAGATGTAGTAGCTAATCAGTTAATTATCCCTGTAAATCATAAAATCCGTCCAGTAGATATGGGAGCTTTATTGGCAGGAGGAGTAAACCAACTTTTTGCCCGCAGGAAGCCCAAGGTAGCAGTTATACCTACGGGTGGTGAATTGATTTCACCCGGGGAAGAAATTAGTCCTGGTAAAATTATTGAATATAATTCTAAAATAATTAAAGGTTTGATTTACGAGTGGGGAGGAAAGGCAATAGTATACGAAATTGTTAAAGACATCCCCTTAGATTTAAAGAGGATTTTGCTTGAAGCTGCCTCACAAAATGATATAGTAGTGGTCCTTGCCGGTTCCTCTGCTGGCTCAAAAGATTTCACTTCCGAGATTGTTAAAAGTATAGGTGATGTTGTGGTTCATGGAGTAGCTATTATGCCAGGGAAACCGACAATTTTAGGAATTATTGATGACACTCCTCTCATCGGGCTTCCTGGTTACCCGATCTCGGCAATCATCGCTGCGGAGCAATTTTTGAAACCTTTAGTCTTTCGTCAATTAGGATTAACTGTAAAAAGGCGAGAAGAAATTAAAGTCCATATGGCTCACAAAGTAGTTTCTCGTTTAGGAGATGAAGAATTTCTAAGAGTAAAATTAGGAAATATAGATGGGAAAATAATGGCTTATCCTCTTTCCCGAGGAGCGGGAGTTGTTACTTCTTTGGTAGAAGCAGATGCCCTGATTCGTATTCCCTTGTTTAAGGAGGGGGTAGATTTTGGAGAAGAAGTAGAAGCTGAACTTTTAGAAGATTTAAATAGAATAAAGAACAATATCATTGTGACCGGGAGTCATGATTTAGTTTTAGATATCTTAAGAAATGAATTACAGGAAGAGTTTTCTGATTTTAATTTAGTGTCCTTTAATGTAGGAAGTATGGGGGGATTATTAGCCTTAAAACAAAAAAGAACCCACCTTGCCACCGCTCATTTATTGGATCCGGAGAGTGGAGAATATAATTTTCCCTATATAAAAAAGATGCTTCCTCAGAGAGAATTGATAGTTGTGAATCTAACCTACCGAGAACAAGGGATAATGGTAAAAAGAGGAAATCCAAAAAATATCAAGGGGATAGATGATTTAGTTAAAAAGGATATAAAGTTTATTAATAGACAGAAAGGGTCAGGAACTAGAGTTTTATTGGATTATCTACTAAAAAAGAAAGGCATTAATCCTTTAGATATTCAGGGTTATTCTAAGGAAGAGTACACCCATTTAATGGTGGCTTCTGCCGTAACGGAGGGGAGCATAGATGCAGGCCTGGGGATTTTGTCTGCTGTCAAAGTTTTTCACTTAGATTTTGTGCCAGTGGCCAAAGAAAGGTATGATATAATTATACCTAAAGAATACTACTCTTCTTTAAAGATTCAAAAATTATTGACTATGATTAGATCGGAAAAATTTAGGAAAAAAGTTTTGAGTTTGGGTGGATATGACCTCTCTCAGAGTGGAAAGGTAATAAAAGAATGAATAAACTGATAGATAATTTTGGCAGAGAAATTTCCTACCTTCGGGTTTCTATTACCGATCGATGTAACTATAGGTGCATTTACTGTAAACCCGAAGAACAATTTGAATTTATTCCGCATGAAGAAATTTTAAGGTATGAAGAAATTGTAGAAATTATCAAAGAAGCGGTAAATTTAGGTGTTACCAAGGTCAGGATTACAGGAGGCGAACCTTTAGCCAGAAAAGGAGTAGTAGATTTTATAAGGAAATTAAGAGAGATTAAAAAATTAGAAGATATATCTTTAACTACTAATGGTTTTTTCTTAAGTGAGTATGCCAAAAAATTAAAAGATGCTGGACTGAATCGGGTGAATATTAGCTTAGATTCCCTGCAGGAAGAAAAATATAATAGAATCACTCGTGGAGGAAGCTTGGAAAAAGCACTGAAAGGAATCAATTCTGCTTTAAAAGCAGGATTACTGCCTGTCAAAATTAATACTGTACTAATTAGAGGAATCAACGATGATGAAGTAGAAGATTTTGTAAGATTAACCTTAAGAAGACCGTTAAATATTCGTTTTATCGAATTAATGCCTTCCGGAGAAAAGGTTATAGGCAATTATAAGGATAAATTTATTTCAGTTTTAGAGGTTAAGGAGAGTTTAGAAAAAAAATACTCATTTGATCCTATTAATACTGGATCAGGCAATGGACCGGCAAAATATTACCAGATCAAAGGTGGCCAAGGTACTATAGGTTTTATTACTGCCTTGAGCCAGCATTTTTGTGAAACCTGTAATCGGATAAGGTTAACTTCCGAAGGCAAACTCAGGCCTTGTTTGTTTTCTAATAAAGAGGTTGATATTAAGCAGGCAATAAGGAATGCAAAAACCGATGATAAAATAATCAGGAGTAAAATAATAAGAAATAATATTGAAGAAGCAATAAACATAAAACCCGAAGGCCATAAATTAAATAAGAAATTCTCAAATAGAGACTTTTTTAATATGTCTAAAATTGGAGGATAGCAAATGAAAGAAAAAGAACTAAGCCATTTTAATAAAAATGGAAGGGCGCATATGGTGGATGTTGGAGGTAAAGAAGATACACAACGAATAGCTATTGCGGAAGGTTCTATAGTTATGCAACCAGAGACTTTGAAAATGATTAAAGATAGAAAGATTGCCAAGGGAGACGTTTTGGCAGTAGCCCAGGTAGCCGGTATCATGGCTGCTAAAAAGACCAGCCAGATTATTCCCATGTGTCATCCTGTAATACTTACTAATGTGGATCTTAATTTTACAATCAATGAGAATGAAAATAAGATTATTATTCAATCTAAAGTCAAAACCATGGGCAAAACCGGAGTGGAGATGGAAGCTTTAACTGCAGTTGCAGCTGCTGGTCTTACCATTTATGATATGTGTAAGGCAGTAGATAGGGGGATGACTATTAAATTGATATATCTTTTAGAAAAAAGCGGAGGCAAGAGTGGGCATTTTTCGAGACCATTAAAAAAGAGGGATTGAATATACAGATAAATGATAAGGAGAAAGAGGAAAAATGGATAATAAAATAAAAGGAAAGATAGTAGCTGTATGTCGAAGTGAAAAGAAGGGGACTATAAAAAAAGAGATAGCTGAAGGAATGTTAATTAAAGACTTTGGATTAGAAAAAGATGCCCATTCAGGCAAATGGCATCGACAGATTAGCCTTTTGGGAATTGAAAGTATAAATAAGATGCGTGATAAGGGTTATCAATTATCTTTTGGGGATTTTGCTGAGAATTTAACTATAGAAGGTATTGTTCTATATCAACTTCCTTTGGGGACAAAATTGAAAGTTGGAGAAAATGTTTTATTGGAAGTAACCCAGATAGGAAAAGAATGCCACCATGGTTGCGAAATTAGGAAAAAGATTGGGGATTGTGTAATGCCCAGAGAAGGAATATTTGCCCGAGTTTTAGAGGGCGGAAAAGTAAAAGCCAGTGATGAAATTGAGGTGGTTTCAGGATGATTAAGGTAGGGATTTTAACCATAAGCGATAAAGGGTCAAAAGGAGAGAGAGAAGATCTAAGTGGAAAAGTAATCGAAGAAGTAGTCAAGAAGATTAATGGAGAAGTTAAATATTATCAAATTATTCCAGACGAAAAGGAAATTATTCAAGCAGAGTTGATAAAGGCAGTTGATAAATTACATCTCGATTTAATTTTAACTACCGGAGGAACGGGTTTAGCCAAAAGAGATGTTACTCCAGACGCTACCTTAGCAGTGATAGAAAAAGAGGTTTCAGGGATTAGTGAAATCATCAGAAGTGAAAGTTTTAAAAAGACCAATCGAGCGATATTATCTCGAGGGGTGGCAGGGATTAGAAAAGAAAGTTTGATCATAAATTTACCCGGCAGCCCTAAAGGAGTGAGAGAATCTTTAGAAATAGTATTAGAGGCGCTGCCGCACGGTATAGAAATTTTAAAAGGTCAAGCTGCTGAGTGTGGAAGAAATGATTAAGAAATTAGGTGAAAATTAATGAAAGTTATATTTTTAGGCACCGGTTCGGGCATGCCTACTTTGGAACGCAATGTATCTTCTATTGCTCTTGTTTTTAAAAATAAAAACAAAATTTGGTTATGGGATTGTGGAGAGGGGACTCAACAACAAATTCAGAAAACCTCTTTGAAATTATCTAAGCTAGAGAAGATTTTTATTTCTCATTTACATGGAGATCATCTATTTGGACTTCCTGGGTTATTAGCTTCCCGGGGTTTAAGGGGTGGAAAAAATCAGAGTAAAGTACAAATATTTGGCCCCGAAGGTCTCGATATATATTTAAAAGAAACCTTAAATATAACCAAGACCTATATCCCTTATGAAATTGAGATAAAAATTATTCCACCAAATTTATCAGCAGGAATAATCTGGGAAGATGAGGAGGATATAGTAAGATACACAGAAGTAAATCACAATATTAAAACTTATGCCTATTCTGTCGAAGAAAAAAAGGATAGGAGTCATTTTTTAATAGATAAAGCCCGCCGATTGAATATCCCTCCTGGTCCAATTTATCGTACTCTAAAAGAGAGCAAAACAGTTGAATTACCAAATGGAAGAATCTTTCAGGGTAAGAATTTTTTAAATAAAATTAAAAAAGGTAGAAAGATAGTCTTTTGTGGTGATACTACTTATTGTAAAAGTTTATTGCATCTGGCTAAAGGCGCTGATCTCCTAATTCATGAAACAACTTTTTCCCAACAGGAAGAAGACCTAGCTAAGAGAAATTTTCATTCGACTACCACAATAGCTGCCAAGGCTGCCAAAGAAGCCCAGGTTAAACAATTGATACTAACTCACATTAGTCCTCGATATAGCTCGAATAATAAGTTGACAATAACCGAGAGTGATTTACTTGTTGAGGCCCAGAGCGTATTTCCTGAAACTATATTAGCAGAGGATTTTATGGAATATGAGATATAAGGATTATTGACGGGATATAAAAAAATTGTTAAAAAACTTGAAATTTATCTTTTTTTAAGGTATGCTTTCTATGTTATAAATAAATTTTCTTTTAATAGGGAAAATTATTGGTCGATAATTACAAAGAAAATAAAAATTAAAGTGGTGTTGAATTTACACTTAATTAACTAATGAATTTTAAAATCGGTAATTATAATAGAAGGAGGAAAATGTAAAATGAAGGCTGTAGTTGATAAAGATTTGTGTACCGGGTGTGGATTATGCGCAGATACCTGTCCTGAAGTATTTGAAATGAAGGATGATATAGCGACAGTAAAAGTTAGCAAGGTACCGGATGATTTGATTGAATCATGCAAAGAGGCTGTCGATGGTTGTCCGGTAGAAGCCATTACTTGCGAGTAAAATGAGTAGGCAATAAAAAAATAATATAAATAAAAAAAGAGCAGATTAATTGAATCTGTTCTTTTTTTATTTTGAATAAAATAGGGACACATCCCATTTTATTAGACAAGTATTATTTTTGTTTTAAAATTAGATAAATAAAGTTGACATAAAGTAGCGAAAGGGAGGTTGTGAAAATGGATGAAGGCTACCTCGATATTGGGGGCAAAAAAATATGGTATTCGGTTTACGGAAAGGAGAAAAAGAACACACCAATCTCTTGAATATTTTGTTGCAGAGCTTGAGGGTGTTATTAAGGCTCTGCAGTTCACTGATTTTATCTGCCCCTCTTTTGAGCACCTCTCTTTGGGATCGTGAACAGCGGGAATATATCACAAAAATGCCATCTGCTATGATAAAAGCAATAGAAAATGGTGAAAGAAGCGGCGATTACACCGGAGAATACCAGACGGCGATGATGGCCTATTATAACCGGCATGTCTGTCACCTTAATCCTTGGCCTGATTCTTTGTTGGAGGCGCTTGACGGTCTAAATATGGAGGTATGCCAAACCATGTGGGGACCCAGTGAGTTTACCGTTACCGGTAAGCTGAAGGATTTCGACCTATATCCCAGGCTTCATGAAATAACCATCCCGGTATTGCTTACCTGCGGTGATAACGACGAAGCAGGCGTAAAAACCGTAAAGGATTTTCAAATGGCTTTTCCGCAGGCTCAAATGGCGGTGATTCCCAATGCTTCCCATCTGCATCAGATAGAACAGCCACAGATCTATAAAATAGTAGTGAGCGAGTTTCTAAAAGATTAAATAAGGAAAGGGGTGATGGAAGAGTTGCAAAAGATTAAGTAACTACACCCTCAATCTGAACAGATTTATTATCTCACATGGCTTTAGAGATGACCAGAAACCGTGGTTAGAAGGCCATGATTCTAACCAACATCAAAATACAAAGGAGAAGAAAAAATGTTTAAGAAGAAGTTAATGATTGGACTCTGTTTTTTATTAGTTTTAGCACTGTTATCGGGCTATAATTCTATGGCTGATAGTAAGGATTATGAGCAAACGATTACTACCGCAAGAACTGAAATTTGGAATGCACTAACAGCTGGTGCATCGTCTAGTGCAACTGTGGCTATTATGGATAATGGAAAAGTTGTTTATGCAGAAGGCTTTGCCATGCGGGATCGGGAGAAGGATCTTCCGGTGGAAGACAGCACCCAGTTTAATATCGGTTCCATCAGTAAGGTCTTTACCACTGCGGCGGTTCTTCAGCTTTGCGAGTCTGGAAAGCTGGAATTGGATCAACCGGTGGTTAACTTTATGCCAGAGTTTACCATGCAGGATAGCCGATATAAGGGCATCACCGTAAGGATGCTACTTAATCACTCCTCGGCGATGCCAGGAACTTATGTTTATAACGGATTTGCATCGGGAGTGGATTCCACCTATCTTAAAAACTTTATGAAATACTTATCGGAAAGTAATTTAAAAGGCGACCCTGGAGTGTTGAGCGTTTATTGCAATGATGGTTTTACCTTAGCAGAGGCCTTAATTGAAAAAATTTCTGGTCAGACTTATGCAGAATATTTGCAGAATATTTTTAACAAGGCAGATATGACCAATACCAGTTGCTACTTTAAAGAAGGGAGTAGTAATGTGGCTAAAAAATACCACAATGAAGACGGCAGCGCATATCCCTTGGAATATGTAAATATTATGGGGTCTGGGGGAATATCCTCAACCGCAGTAGATTTATGTAAATTCTCTCAAGCGCTTTTGACTAACCAAATAATGAGCCAAAAATCTTTTACTGAATATACCAGTGCCCAATATGCCAGTGAAACAGTACCGTCTGGAACACCTTATACTAATTATGGATTAGGTTGGGATATGGTTTCGGTGGCAGATTTTGTACCACAAGGGGTGAAGGTATTAAGTAAAAACGGGGGGACACTGGAGTTCACTTCACAGCTATATATTGTCCCGGAAGAAAACTTATCCGTTGCGGTTATTTTTGCAGGGGCTGCGGATACGGCAAAAATTGCCACTAAAATTACCCAAGCATTATTAGAGGAAAAAGGAATAATTAAAAAAAGTGAAGAAGCTTTAAAACTTATACCAAAAAATGCGACCATACCAGATAAGATTTTAAGCTTTGCAGGGTACTATGGTGACAGTGGGAATATTATTAAAGCCGAATTTGATCAAGAGAATGGTGCCTTAGTATACAAAAAGTTTAACCAGGGAGAATTTATAACTACTGAAACCTATCCCTATAAAGAAGATGGCTATTTTTATAGTCCGACTGGTATGCGAATGTCCTTTAGTGAGAGTTTCGGTAAAAAATTAATAGTGGCTTATTTACCAAAAACCGATACTAGCATTGTTATCGGAGAAAACATAGCCGCAGTCAGCCAAACGGTGGATGCCAGCAAATTTATTGAAAAGCAATGGCTTCCCATCAATTTAAGTGCCATTGATTTGAGTACAATTACGGTAAAAACGGGGATAGTTTCTGAGTTGCCAGGTTATATTTATCTTGGTGTGGAAGATACATATACACTCTATGGGTTAAAAGATGAAAATACGGGTATCATGGTGTTTCCCTATGCCAGGGATTTATTGGAATTTAAAATTACGGAGCAAAATGGGAAAAATGTTTTGACATTTTCGGGTTATATCTTGATGGATGCTGCTGATGTTCCCGTGATACAAATTGGAGAGAAGATAAGTATTGACCAGGATAATCAAAATGAATGCCGACGATTTGAGAAGGATGGTATATTTAAAGGAGTCCTATCCAAAGCAGGGAGGATCATTATTTTTTCTCCTGATTTAAAAGTAAAATATGACAGTTTGTTGAATGGAGTAAAAGAGGTAGCTGTAAGCTCAGGTTCTTATGTTATTTTCATTGGAAATTCAGGAGATTCATTTGAATTTGAGTATTCTATTTAAGATTTTATTGGGAAAAATGGGAAAAATAGGGACACATCCCATTTGGGAAAAATAGGGACACATCCCATTTTCTTAGAAGTAAAGGGGGTCAGGTCTCAACATTTGACATAAGTTAATATTAAACTAAATAATTAAGATGCTTATGTCAAATGTTGAGACCTGACCCCCTATAATAACTATAACAAATTTAGTAATAAATATGTGTTT
>JBBRDV010000030.1:0-15560 GCA_038203565.1 Atribacterota bacterium | reverse complement strand
ATTAATAAAAAAAATAGAGTTAAAAGAAGGGATAGTTGAAATAGATGTTGACCTGCCGGAAAATCATCAATTTGTCAATTCAATCAAGGAAGAGATAAAGGAAAAGATTGAGTTTTTGCATGATATTAAAAAAGTATTGATAACCTTTAACGGATAATAATAAATAAACAGGTCCTATTTTTTTGTGGAGGGCTTGAAAAAGAAAAGGGGCCAAATCTTTATTTAAAACTCAAATTGTAAACCTATTTTAATTCCAGTACCGCTCTTTTCTTGTTCATAGGTGTTTATCTCGGCAGTAAAGGATAGATCTGGTTTAAATTGATAATCCATGCTAAAACTCCTTTCGCTGAATCCATCAAGAGAAGTAGAATAGGTAAGAAACAGGTCTTCGGTAATGCTTTTGCCTACTTCTATTCCGAATGTTTTAAAATTTAAATCATAAAAGGGAGTTATCTCACCATTTTCCTTAAATATGGTTTCTATTCGAAAGACATCCAGCCCTAGAGACTTAGCGATCTGATTTTCAGCTTTTCTAAGAAAATTAATACTTAGGCCTTGAAAAATTAAATTGAAAATTTCTCCCCTTAATAATTCATCAACCTCTCCCGCTGATAAGCCGCTAATATTTCTATTTAAAGTTAATAAAGAAATAATTTCTGCTTCAGATAAAGCAGGTTGGGAGGAGAGTGATATCTGAGGGTCAGAAAGATTTCCGGAAATTTTTAAAAAGATAGTAACCTGGTTTATTTTAGTGTTAGCTTTAATATCCAGTAATACATCAGGACCGGTAAATTCATTCAGTAATAATTTACCTTCAGAAAATTGAAATTTTTGTTCAAGGAATACAAAATATCCTTTCCCCACGGTTAATCGGCCGGTGAAAACGGGCTGGGGTAAATCCCCTTGAATTTTTACTTCTCCATCTAATCTCAGATCTATATTAGGAGCTTTAAACTGAAAATCTTTTAGAATTTTAACCGAAAGATCTACGCTACCTTTTAAAGGTGTTAAAGAGTCATTTTTATCAGGGATAAATTGATAACCCGGTGTCCAATTTAATTCTCCTTCAGAGAAAATAAATTCGCCTTTTATTTGAGGGAAATCGATGGATCCATTAATTTCAGCCTGGAAATTCGTTTGGGCAGTTAAAATATCTTCATAGATTAATTTTCCTCCTTCATTCCATATTTTAATTCTAAAATTATCAGGTTGAAAATTAACCAATTTGAAATCTCCGGAAACATAAATTAAATTATTATCCATTATAAAAGTCATTTGAGGAATTTTTACCAGATTATTAACAATTTCAACTTTAGTTTCTATGTTATCTAACTTAAGCGGGATAGAGGTTAATTCTAAACTTCCCTGATCAAGGGTAAGATGTCCATTAAGAATGGGCTGACCGACGGTGCCCGATAAATTTAAAATAAGATTGGTGATCCCTTTAACTTCTTTAAAGTTTTTATCCCAAAATATTTTTATGAAACTTAAATCGGTATTTTCCAAACTGACTTTAAAGTTCAAAGGTAATTGATTAAAGTCTTGATCTTGGTCCTCTTTTTTATCAGAGGCAATAAAAGGAAAGGGCATTTTGCCTTGAGCTTTAATTTGAAAATCCTTCTGGTAAGAGATGATTAATTCTTGTATTTCTAGATTGTCCTCTTTCCAATTAATATTACTTTGAAGATCCTCAAATTTAAAATTACGGAAGGTGCCGTCTTCTATCTGAGCAGAAACAGATACACTGGGGTTCTTAAGTGAGCCCTGGTAAGTTCCGGTAATATTCAGATTTCCTTTTATATCTTCTTTGAATCCAATAAGTTGAGCCAGGTTGTTTAAATCGAATTCACTTGCTTTGAATTCTATATCTAATGAATTTTGAGTAAAGTCCAGCCATCCTTTGGCTAAAAACTGTCCTTTCTGCTGTTTTATTAATAATTCACTGAGGGTGATTTTAGATCCTTTTTTTAAATCTGCTTTTCCTTGAGCATTGATTTGCATTTCTGACTGCTTAAAGCTCAATTCTTCAATGGTCAGTTGATAATTATTTATGTTCCAATCCGAATAATTCTTTTGCCCAGAAAGGGGAGTATTTACAGAAGAAATTGCATCTGTTGTTAATTTAAAATGGAAATTTCCCCTACCCAGATAATAATTATTTATAGAAATTTCCTCTAAATCTAATTGACTGTCCAGAGAAATATCTGGCCAATTACCTTGAAGGTTAGCAAAACCATGGGCCCATCCGGATAAAGACTCCTCAAAAGCAAATAATTCGCTTAAATAATTCATATCTAATCTGCTTAGTTGAAGTTTTAGATCAACTTGTTTTTGGCTATCTTTTTGAAGGTCAACCTGTCCAGCGGCAGTTAAACTGATACTATTAGTGTCTAAAATAATCTTTTTCAATTGTAAGAAAGGAAATTGATAGGATATTTCTCCTTCAAAATTATCTACAGCTAAATTTTCCCAATTAACGCTCTTTAATTGTGCCCTGCTCTCTATTTGAGGTTGAGAAGTTGAACCCTGAATTTTTCCAGTAATATTACAAATTCCTCTTAATTCATCAATGTCAAATAAAAAGGAGAAATCTTTTAAGGAAATATTATCACTATTGAATTGAAAGTCCAGTTGATTTTTTGAATCCAATTTTCCAGATAGATTAAATTGATTATGAAGATAAAATAAGGCAAGTTTATTTAACTCGAAGGAAGAAGAATTGATAATTTTCATTTCCAATTGGGCAGTAATGGGTTCTTGCAATTTATTTTTCAGTAATTTCACTTCTTGTGCAGTTAGTTGACCGGTTAAATTTATAGGTGAATTCGCAAGAAGATTTCCTTCTATGATGAAATTTCCAGATAAGCTGCCTGAAAATGAATCTAAAAAAGTTATTTTCTTAAAGGCAGAATTTTCCAAATCAAGTTCCTTGACCTTTGCAAAAAATTTATAAACCGGAGTTGGTTTTTCCCAATCAATTATTCCATCTATTATTATTTTAGTATTTTCCCATTGGGTCTCGAGAGATTTTATCGTAAGTTGTTCTTCCTTAAAAGAGAATAGAAGGTTAGAGTTTTGTAATTGCCAGCCGTCTATGTTAAGCAGTAAAGAGTTGAGTTTGCCTTTTGCCTGGAAGTCATTAAGATTACCTTTTAAATTGACATCCAGAGAGATGTCCCCTTCTAATAAAAGACTGGTTTCTGAAATATATCCTTCCAACTCTTCCTTTAAAACAGTTAAAGGAAAGTCATTTGTTTTTAAATCAAGATTAAAATTGACTATTTCTTTAAAGGAAAGTATCCCCGTGAGATTGAAAGGTTGGTTATGAAAGAATCCTTGAAAGGTATTGATTTGAATCTCTGATTCTTTAAATTGAATTAAACCATGAGCATTTTCAAGGAATATTCTATTGAGAGAGTCAGGTCTTAAATCAACTCCTTGAAATGATGCTTCGCCCTGCCAGGATATTTTAGCAGGCTCTAGCCTTGGATCAGAGTTTAAGACTAGTTGTAAATCAAATCGACCCTTTTCCAGATTTAACAGTTCGAGCCCATTTATATAATGTTGAAAATGCATCATATCAGCATTTTTAAGCTGAAAATTTAGGGAATAGCGAGGTTGATCAATAAATAAATATCCTTGTAGGGCAATTGGTGAGTTATCTTCTTCTATTAAACCATTAAATTCAAATTTAACTTCAGGTAAGTTATTTAAATTAAAAAAGCCATTTAGGTTTTTAACCTCAGTGGACAATCTTTCGTTCTGATAGGCAAAATCATCTTGAAAGAGGAGGGAACTATCTTTAAAATAAATTTTATTAAAAGTAAAATTATTTTTAATCATTTCCGGCTGAAGATTGAGATTTTTTACCATATCAAAATCTCCTTGTATATCTCGTTGAAGATTTAAGTTAGCCTTTTGAAGGGTAAGCTGTGTGATAGCTAATTGCCAGTTTTTAAATTGTGGAAAGGATAATGTAAACCGGAAATTTACTGTAACCCTCTCTGCTTCTAACAAAGTAATATTTTCTCCGGCTGTAGTATTTTCTAAAATAACTAGATTAGAAAATATTAATGAATGGAAAGAGAGCGATTGAATTTCTTCTATATGCACGCTTTTGCCCAGATTATTTTCTAATTGCTTAACGATTATTGGTTTTAGATAATCTTTAAATGGTTGGCTATTTAAAATAAAAAGGTAGCTTGATCCTAAAATGATAATACACACTATAACCATTAAAAAGAATAAAAGAAACCTTCTTTTATACAGAGTAATCAAATTAATTTTACCTCATCAACTAAAAAGATTTAAAAATGATAGATTAAATATGAAATGAATGAATAATATCATAATATAATTGCAGATGAAATTAGAGTGTTAGATGATAGTTTTTCTTCAAAATCCTTTATTTTATTAAATTATAACATAATTGATATAATTTTATAACCATAACACGCTCAAACTAAAAAACCAGAAAAATATTAACTCTTTAGCATTTTAGGTAAAGATATTTTATTTTTAATATTTTTAATAAAAAGAAGGATTTTATAAGTTTATAACGTATTTTAAATATATTAGGCATCAATCAATATAGGATAGATCTCTTAAAATTGATCCGGAAGGAGGTTAAAAATGAACTTTAAGTTAATCTTAGCCTTAATACTCGCAGGTTTTTCGGTCCTCTTCATAGTTCAAAATGTCGTTGTTGTTGAAATCCGCTTCTTATTCTGGACGCTATCTATGTCACGATCCTTACTTATGTTCTTCTTACTGGCGATAGGAGTTATCATTGGATGGCTAGTGCATAGTTATTCCTTTCATCAAAAGAAAAGAGTGGACGAACCCTCTAAAAGTTAATAAAATAGGCAGAAATTAATCGATAACCTTACTATACCCCTTATTAGATAAGGATTTCAAGAGTGGAAGCGAACAATAAAGATAAGGCGCTAAAAAAGCCTTGCAAGACAAGGTATTGGTTGTTTTCTAAAAAGTATAAAAATATTGAATCACGAGGTGAATTGTAATGCCCAAACTAGTTAAGAAGAGATCAAAAAAGATCGGTCTTCCTCCCGGGACTCTTATTCATATAGGAGATAAGAAGATCGAAAATGTGGAAATTACACTTATTAGTTATGATGAAGCACAATATCAAGAGAGAGAAATAAAAAAAATCGAGGAATGTTTTCCTTTTAAGGGTAAGCCCGTTATTACCTGGTTAAACATAAATGGTATTCACGACGCTGAAATCATGGGAAAAATAGGAGAACATGTAGGTTTGCACCCTCTTCTATTAGCAGACATTATGAATACTGACCAACGTCCCAAAATAGAAGATTTTGGAGATTATATCTTTATTATCTTGAAAATGATTTATTGTTGTAATGAAAAAAAGAATGAAATAGAGATTGAGCAAGTTAGCCTAATTCTTGGTTTAAATTTCGTTATTTCTTTTCAAGAGAGAGAAGGTGATGTTTTCAATTCTATCAGAGAGAGAATTAGAATAGGAAAGGGAAAAATGAGAAAATCAGGGGCTGATTATCTTGCATATACCTTAATAGATGCCATAGTTGATAACTATTTTGTAATCTTGGAAGGAACCGGTGAAAAGATTGAGGAGATGGAGGAAAAACTATTAGCTAATCCTACACCAAATACCCTACAAGGAATTCACCACTTAAAGAGAGAGATGATATTTTTGCGTAAATCAGTTTGGCCGTTGAGAGAAGTAATAAGCGGTTTAGAAAGAACAGAATCATCACTTATTGAAGAATCTACTGGTATATATCTAAGGGATGTTTACGAAAATAGCATTCAGGTCATTGATACCATAGAAACATTCCGAGATATGATTTCTGGGATGCTGGATATTTATCTTTCAAGTATTAGCAATAAAATGAATGAAGTAATGAAAGTATTAACCATAATAGCTACTATATTTATTCCTTTAACTTTTATTGTTGGCATTTATGGAATGAACTTTGCATATATGCCAGAACTTCAGTGGCATTGGGGATATTTTGGTGTTTTATTTATAATGGCAGTGGTAAGTATTATCATGTTAATTTATTTCCGGAAGAAAAAATGGTTATAGAAGAAATTAAATTTGTTAGGTAAAGGGGAAATCAATTATTTTTTATTTTCATTAGTAAGAAATACGGTTTGAGTAGGATAGGCAAATTCAATTTTTTGTTTTTCGAAGGTTTCTTTGAGTTGAAAATTAATTTCTTGCTGAATATCCATATATTTTTTATAGTCACTACTATTGATATAATACACAACTTCAAAGTTTAAACTAAAATCAGCATAAGCAGCAAAATGTGCTCGATCAAAGGTTGCCTCTGGAATTTGAGTAATAATTTCTTCAACTATCTGGGGTATTTTCTTTAATTGTATTAAGGTAGTTTGATAGATAACTCCAAATTTAAATACAATTCGCCGTCGATTCATTCGTTTATAGTTTCTTACTCTGGAATTAGTTAGATCCTGATTAGAAAAAATTAGTTCTTCCCCACCCAGACTTCTCAGTCGGGTTGTTTTAATGCCAATATCTTCTACAGTTCCCAAAAAATCGCCAATAATAATAAAATCACCGATTTCAAAAGGCCGGTCAAAAAAGATAATAAAATAACTGAATAAATCTCCCAAAACGCTTTGGGCTGCAAGAGCAATAGCAATACCTCCAATTCCTAAACCGGCAACCAGTGCTGAGATTTTAATGCCTAAATTATCCAAGAGAATAATAAAGAAAATGCTCCAGATGATAATTTTTATCACAGTAATGATGCCTTTTAATGCTTGTTTTTTAGCCAGGTCTTTTTCTTTTTTTACCCAGTAAGTTTCCAGCCCATAGATGGTGATAGATAATAAAAATTGAATTCCGAAGAAAGTGAGAAGAATAACGATGAAAATATTAAAAAATCTCTCAATATGCGAATCTATAGTTAGTTGTTTAATACTAATATAAAAAGCACCAAAATAAATTAAATTTAGAAAAGGTTTTATTTTTTGTTCGAAGGCTTTTACAAATTTATCATCTATTTTGGTAGTGGCCTTTTTTGCCCAAGTTTTGAGTAACTTTAATAGGATGCTTTTTATAATTTTAATAGATATGAGGAGTAGAATAAAAATTGCGATAACAATTATATAATCGATAACCCTGTTTTGGAAGTAGGTTTGTTGGAAAAAGTCATTAATCATCTTTTATTCTCCTTTGGTCAAAAGTTTCCGAGCTCTAAGAAAGTAATAAATTATTAATTAAATAAAAACTTAATAAAAAATCTATATTAATTATATATATTCTTATTGATATTGCAAATTTATTTAAATAGAATAATAGGGACACATCCTATTTTAATCAGGTATTTTGATTTGTCAAATATTGAGAAAGGGTGCAGTAACAACGATAAAAAATAACCATAAACACAGAAACTAATATCATTGACAATGTATGTGAAGCTTGATATTATTACTAAAAGTAAGAAAAATACTAAATATCCAACATGTAAGACGATTCAGAAAAAAGGAGATGAAAAATGTTTGATCATTCTGATTTATATTTTGCAACAGTTACTGTAGGGAAAAAGGGGCAAATCATCATTCCGGCAAAATTACGGAAAAAACTGTCAATTGCCTCCGAAGAACAATTGGTTATCCTTTCTGGTCCTCAACAGGATAGCTTTGCAGTTTTGAAAACCCAGTCACTTATTGGAATGCAGGAAGTGTTTAAGAAATTGACCGAGCAATTATTTGGGAGAAATACTGACAGTGTAGAAAGTTTAAAAACAGGTGAAAAATAAAGAAAATAAGGAGTGATAAAAATGAAATTTAAAAAAAGTCATTTTTTAAGGAGAGTTATTTCCACTCTTCTCTTTGGATTGGTATTTTCATTGATAAGTCCTTTAGTCGTCTTTGCAGCCTCCTCTCCAATGAATTTAAACTTGGAAGAGAGTATTCAAATTGCTTTGGAGAATAATATAGGTTATAAAATATCTGAATCGGTGGTAGATGTAAGTCAGGCTCAGGTTAAAGAAGCCGAGGGAGCAAAAAAATTGAATATGAAATTACGAGGCGGCTACCTTCAGATGAGTGAAACTCCTAATGAGGAAGATATAGCGGCAGGTGATTATAGCAGTCTTTTTGCTATTGGTCAAGGGGCTCCGATTATTTCTGTCAGCGCCACAAAAATTCTTTATAGCGGAGGCAAAATAGAATCACTAATCGATCAGGCAAAAACCAATAAGCAAATTTCTCTGAATGATCTGGAGAAAGAAAAACAGGAAATTATTTATAAAGTTACTGAGGCTTATTACCAGGTCCTGCAAGCTGAAGGTATAAAAAAAGTAAGTACTCAAGCAGTCAAGCAGATGCAAGCTCACCTGGAATCAGCGGAAGCACTATTAAAAGAAGGAATGATTGCCCCGATAGACTTGAATCGAATTAAATCACAGTTATCTAATCTCGACCATAATCTGATCAAGGCAGAAAATGGTTTTGAACTGACAATGTACAATATTAATTCTATCATGGGGATTGATTTAAATACCGAATTGGTGTTGGAGAATAATTTATCCTATGAACCCTGCGAAATTAATCTGGAAGATGCTTTAGCTCAGGCTGGAGAGAATCGATCCGAAATCATGAATATTGCCCAGCAAAGAAGGATGATGGAAGAAATGGTTGATGTGGCCAAAAGTAATAGAAAACCCCAGGTAATATTAAGTGCTGAGTCGGGAATCACCGGTTGGCAGGCTATGGTCGTAGCAGAATATTCTCTCTTGGATGGCGGCGTTAACAAAGCCAAGATCGAACAGGCGGAGATAAAGCTTGCTCAGGTTGACCAAAGTGAAAAGCAAGTGCGGCAATTCATTGAATTTGAAGTACGTTCTGCTTATTTGAATATGAAAGAAGCAGAAAAATTAATTAAGGTAGCCGAAGAAGGCATAAAAAATTCCCAGGAAAGTTTTCGTATTGCTCAGGTAAAATATAATGAAGGCATTGCAACAAATACAGAAGTGATTGATGCCCAAAGTACCCTTATTGAAGCTGAGACTAATTATTTAAATGCTCTTTATGATTACAATATCAATCGTGCTGCGCTGGTTAAAGCAGCGGGAATGTACAATTAAAAAAATTGATAAATAAATAAATGTATAAAAATAATCCTTTAATACTGGTTTATTTTATTTATTTCAGTATTCAGTATAAGGATTTTCAGATAATCATATTTTAAAAGAAAGAAAAGACTATTTTTTATAACGGAGAGGAAATATTTTATGAAAATTAAGAAAAGAACATTCTTTTTCATCTTTTTGTTCATTGTTATTATTGGTTTATTGGCATTTCGAATTGTCAATACATTGAATGAAAGAAAGCAGGAAGAAGTTCAGAAATCACAAATAAAAGAAGAAATCATTATTCCGGTAAGAACTGCTCTGGTGGAAAAAGGGGAAGTTAATTCTTTTTTAAAGGTGACCGGTGTAGTGGAAGCGAATGAAACGGTAAGAGTAACTTCTGAAATAATGGGACAAGTCAAAGAAGTCAAAGTAAAAGATGGGGAAGAGGTTAATAAGGGAGATATACTCATTGCCCTTGGTGATGAACAAATTAAAATTCAGGTGGCGCAAGCTCAGGCAACATTGGATTCTATTCAGGCCTCTTCTAATAAAATCAAATCCGGGGCACGTCCTCAAGAAATTAAGCAGGCGGAATCAGCTGTGCTTCAAGCCAAAATGAATCGGGATAGCGCAGAGGAAAATTATCTGCGAATGAAAAAACTTTCTTCCGAAAAGGCAATATCCGAACAACAATATGAACAGGCGAAAAATCAATATGAGATTGCAGATGTGCAGTATCAGTCAGCCCAGGAAAGTTATGGATTGGTCATAGAAGGGGCAAGGGAAGAAGATATAAAATCAGTTGAAGCTCAGGTGAGACAGGCCAAAGCAGTTTTGGATATGGCTAAATATCAATTGAGTAATGCAAAAATTATTGCTCCTATTAGCGGCAGAGTGACTTCCATCGTGGTAAGTTCCGGTGAGATGGTTTCTCCTTCCCTACCTTTATTGTCTATCATAGATGTAAGCAGGCTATTTGTTAAAGTAGGAATTTCAGAGAAAGATATTTCTCAAATAAAAGAAGGTCAGAAAATAAGTCTTGAAATTGATGCTTTTCCGGAAGAAAAATTCCTAGGAGAAGTTGTTTCCAAAGGCGTGGCGGTCGATCAAATGAGTAAGACGCTGGAGGTAAAAATTGAAATACTTCAACCGAAAATGGATATTCCTGTTGGTGTTTTTGCCCGGGGAGGTATTCTTGTAAAAACCAATCAGGGTGCATTAATCGTTCCTTCCAGTGCTTTAACCAGAAAAAGAGACGGGATATATGTTTATGTGATTGAAGAGGGGATAGCCAGACAAAAAGAAGTCGTTTTAGGGATTATTCAGGATGAGCGTGTGGAGATATTGAAAGGACTGTCAGAAAAAGAAGAGATTGTGGTACTTGGTAATCAAGATTTGCAAGACGGATTAAAAGTAGACGTGCTGGATAAGGAGGAATAGAATTGAATTTACCAAATTTTTCGGTCAACCGACCGGTTACCATTTTAATGCTTTTTATCGGGTTAATTCTAATTGGCCTTATTTCTTATCAAAATTTAGGATTGGATTTATTGCCTGACCTATCCTTTCCAATGTCAGCTATTATCGTTTCCTATTCGGGAGTAGCTCCTCAGGAAATAGAAAATATGGTTACGATTCCTCTGGAAGGAGCGGTTGGCACCATTCAGGGCGTAAAAAAAATTTCCTCTTATTCTCGGGAGGGAAGCTCTGTTGTTTTGATGGAATTTAACTGGGGAACAGATATGGATGTCAGTGCTTTGAACATTCGGGAAAAGATTGACCAGGTCAAAAGCTTTCTTCCTGATGATGCCAGTGATCCGATGGTCATTAAATTTGACCCTTCATTAATGCCAATTTTGGTTTTGGGAATGGATTCGGAGGACGAAGATTTACAAAAATTACAGAAATATGCGGAAGATATAATCAAACCCCGTTTGGAAAGATTGGAAGAGGTTGCCAGCGTGTCAATTAACGGTGGTTTGGATAGAGAAATCCTGGTTTCGATTGATAATGAAAAACTCCGTTCTAAACAGTTAAGTTTTAATCAGGTGACTGCTGCTTTGGCCGGAGAAAATGTTAATTTACCGGCAGGAACATTAAAAGAAGGTACCATTAATTTTCTTATCAGGACTTTGGGAAGTTTTAAAAGCATTCAAGATATCGAAGGGATATTAATCTCTAATATTCGGGGAAACAATATTTATTTAGCTGATATTGCTAAAGTTGAAGATACCTTTAAGGAAAGAAATTCAATTACCTATGTAAACGGAAAACCCGGTATCATGTTGAGCTTACAGAAAGAATCGGGTAAAAATACGGTTACTGTAGCTAAAAGGGTATTCAAAGAACTCGAGACTATTCAAAAATTGCTGCCTGAAGATATATCTATTACCCCGGTTTTTGATTCTTCCGATTTCATCAAAAAGACCATTTCGCAAGTGGGATGGGTGGCTTTATACGGGGCGATTTTAGCAGTACTTGTTCTATTCTTTTTCCTGGGTAATTTAAGCAGTACACTAATTATTAGCTTTGCCATACCTATTTCTTTGATTTTTACCTTTACTCTGCTTTATTTTTCCAATTTAACCTTGAATATGATGACCCTGGGCGGTTTAGTCCTGGGAATCGGTATGATGGTGGATAATTCCATTGTCGTTTTGGAAAACATTTTCAGGTATAGAGAATTAGGAACCGATAGTAAAGAATCAGCTTGTTTGGGTGCAAGTGAAGTAAGCACGGCGATTTCTGCTTCCACCTTTACTACTATTGCTGTATTTTTACCCATTGTATATGTTCAGGGAATTGCCAGTGAATTATTTAGGCCTATGGGATATACCATTACTTTTTCTCTTTTAACCTCTTTATTGGTGGCTTTAACCCTTGTACCCATGCTTTCTTCAAAAATTTTACACTTTAAAGTGAAGGATAGTAGCCAATCTATTTCTAAAGAAAAGTTAGTTCAAAATTCTCTTAATCAGGGTGGAAAAATTTTTAATTTTGTGAGAGAAGAATATAGTAGATCACTTACCTGGTCTTTAAGGCACCGGGGAATTGTATTTATCCTGGCAGTGATTATTTTTGTCGGGTCAATCATGTTGATACCCTTTGTAGGAACAGAGTTCGTTCCTTCGAGTGACCAGGGACAATTTAATGTTAATATTACTTTACCCACCGGGACAAATCTGGAAACTACCAGAGAAGTTGTGAGTGAAGTGGAAAAAATTGTCTTGGAAATACCGGAAATAAAAAGTATGTTAACTACAGCAGGAGAGGGCTCCGGTGGAATGGGATTTAGTACCGAAGGTGGTAACAGCGGCACCATTATGGTTAATCTGGTGGAACAGAATAAGAGAAATAGAAGTATGGCGCAGATTATTAACGAATTAAGGCAAAAAATTGGTACTTATCCGGATGCCCAAATAAAATTTTCGGAACAAAGTTTTACCTTTTCCTCCGGATCGGGTTTAGAAGTTAAAATATCCGGTGATTCATTGGATGAATTGGAAAATATCGCCAATCGTATTTTGATATCGATAGCAGAGGTAGAAGGGGTGCGTGATCTGGAGAGTAGCATAGAAGATGTACGTCCGGAATTACATGTGAATATTGACCGCGAAAAAGCAAATCTCTATGGTTTAAATACTGCTCAGATTGCGTCTACCGTTCATGATGCTCTTTTAGGTAGAGTCGCCAGTATTTATCAGGAAAAAGGAGAACAAATTGATATTCGGATTAGATTGGATGAGGAAGATAGAAACAGCATAAAGGAAGTGGAAAATCTTCTGATTAGTTCCAGCGTGGGATTACAAATTCCTTTAAAGGAAATTGCAGAAGTAACAGTGGGTTCCGGACCTAAAGGGATTGACCGTGAAAATCAGCAGAGGATAGTGAATATTTCCGGAAATATCAGTAACCGCTTTTTAGGTAAAGTGATTCAGGATGCTCAGCAGAAATTGGAAAAATTAGTATTACCCGAGGGTTATCGCTATGAATTTGTTGGGCAAAACAGAGAAATGCAAGAGTCATTTTTGCAACTTGCCCTGGCATTGGTTTTATCCATTATCCTGGTTTATATGATCATTGCTGCTCAGTTTGAATCCCTTTTAATGCCCCTTGCAGTCATGTTTTCTGTTCCTTTTTCTTTAATAGGAGTTATTTTGGGCTTATTACTGACCGGTAAAAGTTTGAATGTTCTTTCTTATATCGGTATTATCATGCTGGTAGGGATTGTGGTCAATAACAGTATCGTTTTGATTGATTATGTTAATCAACTTCGGCAAAAGGGGATGGAAAGGAAAGAAGCCATCATTGTAGGAGGGGAAACCCGTTTAAGACCTATTTTGATGACCATGTTTACCACAGTTCTTGCTCTGGTTCCAATGGCAATGGGTATTGGCGAAGGCGCGGAGCTTCGGGCACCGATGGCGATTACCATCATCGGAGGTTTGAGTTCATCCACCTTTTTATCTTTGATTATTGTTCCCGTTTTTTATACTTTTTTGGATGATTTAAGCCAAAAAATAACCAAAAAAAGAGGGGCTATAAATACAGCTTAAAGTAGGGTAGTGGTGGGAAAATAGTCATATTACCTACTAAGGAGTAAAAATTATTGCTATCAGCTTTTTTATTAGAAGCAGTCTTAATATCTTTATCCGGAGTTATAGCTCCCGGACCTGTTACTGCTATAACAGTCAGCAAGGGGACTAAATCTCCTCATGCCGGAGCAATGATTGCCCTGGGACATGGTATAGTAGAAATTCCCTTAATGATTCTAATACTTTATGGTTTTGGTGATCTATTAAAAATTACTTATATTAAAGCGATAATAGGTTTACTTGGCGGTTTATTTCTCCTGAAGATGGGCCTTGGCTTACTTAAGGGAATTAAACAAGTAAGAATTGATTCAGTTAATGGTCCAAGTTCTCCCCTGCTGGCTGGAATTATACTCACTCTGGCTAATCCTTATTTTCTGGTGTGGATGGCAACTATCGGTTCTATTCTGATTTTCCGCTCGTATGCTTTTGGATTACTCGGTTTTACTATCTTTATGATTGCCCATTGGTCATGTGATTTTTTATGGTTGTACTTTCTTTCTGCTTTATCTTTTAAAGGCGGTCAGTTTTTTGGTAAAAGACTCCAGCAGGTTTTATTTGTAATATGCGGGATTTTTCTCTTATTTTTTAGTACTAAATTCATCTATGATGCAGCGAAAATAATCTTTTCTTTCTAAACACCTAAATTGTATTTTTTTATTTTTTATGCCTGGATCCCCATAATATTAAGAAAAGGAGAATGCTTATAATAATGCCAATAAAGTTAATTTTAATTCGGCATGGAGAAAGTTATGGTAATGTCCAGGGGATATTTTCTGGTTTTCAGGATGTAGACTTAACCGAAAAAGGAATATGGCAAGCAAAGAGATTAGCCTATCGCTTGAAAGAGTTACCAGTAGATGTAGTTTATTGTAGTGATTTAAAGAGAGCTCAACGTACTGCAGAGATTATATTTAAAGATCGGGGGATAGACATTATCACGAATTCTAAATTTAGAGAAATAAATTTTGGAGCCTGGGAAGGATATACCTTTGAGGAAGTTATGTCAAAATATGAAAATGGTATTGAAGTAAAATCTTGGTTGGAAAATATTAATGTGGAAGTTAGTATACCTCAGGGGGAAAGTTTAGTTGATTTAAATAATCGAGTAATGACTGAGTTAAACAGAATATTAGAAGAACTCAAAAGAGAAGATAAAGATAAAACTGTTGGTCTAGTCTGTCATGGTGGAACCATCCGAGTTATTTTAAGTAATGTACTAAATTTAGAATTGAAATATATGTATAGGATAGAACAATATCCGACTGCTTTAAATATTATAGATTATTATGATAATAGAGGATTTATTTCACTATTAAATGATACTTCTCATCTTGAAGATTGGTGGGATAGCGGATTAAAGACTAATACAGAGAAAAAGAAAGATGAATGAAAAAATAGCAAAAATTATTAAAAATATTAAGCCAATTAATTTTAAATTAATGGAAAAAGCACAAGAAAAATTAGATAATCTTACCAAGCCTCAGGGAAGCTTGGGAAAATTAGAGGATTTTGCCAGGAGGATAGTAGGAATATCCGAAACTCTTTCCCCAGCAATCAAAAGAAAAGTAATATTTGTAATGGCCGGGGATCATGGAGTGGTTAAAGAAGGTGTAAGTGCATATCCTCAAGAAGTTACCTTTCAAATGGTATATAATTTTATTCGAGGGGGAGCAGGTATTAATGTATTAGCCAGGCATATGGGAGCCGAAATTGTGGTGGTGGATATGGGTGTAGCTAAAGATTTTCCCTTGGAAGAGAGTATAATAAGAAAGAAGATAGCCTATGGAACGAATAATATGACTAAGGGGCCGGCTATGAGTAGGGATGAAGCAGAAAGAGCAATAATTGCCGG
>JBBRDV010000029.1:0-16752 GCA_038203565.1 Atribacterota bacterium | reverse complement strand
AGCTTGCAAGGAATCACCCAAGGGCCCCGGGGCAATGCTGATATCTGCTCCGATTTCAAAATCAGTACTCTTAAAAACTTCCAGTGCTTTATCATCCATTAGTACTAATACCAAGGATACTTCCTGAATACCAATCTGCAGACCAACCGAAGCGGTTTTAAGCTCTATAAATGCCGGACCATACCACTCCTTGGTGATCATATCCTTTCGAAGAACGATTCCATCCCCAAACATAGCACCCCAACCAAGTCCTATGTTGACTAATCTGGGGTAGATGACAATGCCTTCTGCCCTCCCTAAGAGCTGGCTAAAGGCCCCAGCCTGATCTTTACGTGAAGCCATTTCCTCCAATACCGCAATACATTTATCTATTTTAATTTCCTCATCGGTTAATTGTGCCTGGACAAAACTGGAGATAAATAGGGTAAAAACCATAACCAAGATGAGCATAAGCAAACACTTTTTCATTTTTAACACTTCCTTTTATTTTAAATTTTTTCCTTCTTTAAGGATAAGGGTACAAATCATTTCCCGAACTAAAGATAATTATTACTCTTCCTTCCGGATCATACTTATAGATGGTGACATAGGCATCTTTGGTGGATTCAAAAGATAAGGCCATTCTTTCTCCCGGGACATAACTGGCACTATCTCTATTCTCTAATCGCAGCCTTAATGAAAATACGGGATGAGGGTTAATCAGTTGAATGCTTTTATTCATATCTGTTTGTTCGGCACTTTGAGCGTAGACAGAAATACCGAAGGTGAAACATATAAGCACAAAAATGGAAAGAATAAACATCAATCTTTTAATTGATTTTCTATAAAAATGACTTTTATTCATTTCTATTACCTCCTATTTATTCATTTTCTGTCTGTAATTTTACCACCTATGAGGTGTATTTAAAGGCACCTACCCCTAGCACTATAAGAAATTTTTTTATAAATACCTTCCTTTCTGGTTTCTCGTCTTGCGTTTATCAATTGGAGAATTATAAGGACTACACTCTTCCAAAAATAAAGATAACCACCGCTAAAATTATGAAAACAACGAACAAGATTTTAGCGATCTGCATGGACGAACCCGCAATTCCTGTAAATCCCAACAACCCTGCAACAATTGCAATAACAAAAAATATTACTGCCCAACGTAACATAGACTTCTTCCTCCTTTCTTTAGACCCTACTATTCTACCATAAACTTTAACAGATAATATTTATTATGTTAGCAATATTCTATAAGTTCTGACACAGCCCGTACCCATTTATTTACCAACAGCTGGTATATACTGCCCTATGTACGATAGGTCTTTCCCCTCACCTCGATACCTATTGATACTAAAAAAGTACGGTCATTAAAAATATAATTATTAGACTTAATAAATATATCAACTATTTTTTATTAATATACTATTTTTTAAGCTAAAAATCAATTTTTTTATATTTTTAAAAAATAAAAGTCCTTCAGTAAAATACCAAAGGACTGAAAATTATCTATCCCCTCGTAGGCTAGAAAATTCTGCTACTTACTTATATTTATTCACACTCTTAGAATTTCTGCTTTTTATATTTAGGTAAAATTCATCCCCAAGAAAGGAACTTTCGGAAAAGGAAAAGTTGCAAGGAAACCAGTAATTAATGCCCCTGGGAAAAAAGCAATCCAACGAAACCAACCAGATTGTTTTGCTAAACTTTATTTATTTTAGGTGTTTTCCGAAAGTATCCTTAAACATTTTTTTAACAACTTTCCACTTTAAAATTACTACAATAATAATTACTAGACAAATAATAGTTAAAAAATTAAAAAAATTACCCATTTCCAAAGCTCCTTTCTTCTGAGTATTTCCCTGTAAAATTATTTATTTCAGGGGGATAACCAAACTCTTTAATCTCTTTAGGCTTATTAGATAACATAAATAAATCTTTCTACTTTTTACCTATCTTTTTACCCTTAATTTTTTCCTTACGGATATATTCCCTGATAGTTAGCGGAGTAATGGGTAATATTTCCGCTAATTCTCTGACTGAATACATATCTTTTTCCCCTAATTTTAGGGGCATAACCTTAATCCCTAATCCCTTGTATTTTTCTAAAAAATTACCACGTTATAATATGACTATCAATATTACTTTATAAGAAAATCGAATACCATAATTACTTTACTTTACATTATTTGTACCATGGAATGTTGTATATGAAAGAAGCCCATCAGTAAATGCCAAAGGGCTCGTTATTATCTAGCTCCCCAGACAGAATGATTTTCGCAACTTTTGTATAAGTGAGGAAACTGAGAGAATATATTTAAAATTAAAAAGAGGTAATCAGTTTCTAAATAATAAACTTCTTTAAAATTCATATTTAAGTATAAATGCTATAGAATTTTTAATTAATAATGACTTTATTACGGGGGGAACTATCGATGTGAATGGAGGTCTTTTTATGAGATGGGTAGTATAAGATTATCTAAAAAAAACAGAAGACTATCCTCTTACAAGAAAATATTTGCTCAAAAACTTTAGGATAAACTGGTGTAGTACCATTATGATCTATATACTTTTTTTTATCAAATTCCCTCGCCTTTACTAAACTCCTCTTTACCTTTACAAAAAAACGTACTTTCTATTTCTTTTTTCTTCTTTTCTATGTGTTCATCTATATGCCTTGTAATTCCTTCTAATGTCTCCATTTTTTTAATTCTTTCCTCCAGTTTCTCTTGCTCTTTCATAACAAAACGAATAGCATCGGCTATAGGGTCAGGTAATTTGCCATGTTCTAACGTTTGAATTTCCTTTGCACTAAATCCCATACCAATCCTGCCAGGAACTCCTACTACTGTTGCATCAGGAGGAACATCAGTAACCACCACCGAACCCGCACCTATTCTTGCATTATTACCAATATTTATTGCACCCAAGACCATTGCTCCAGCACCAATTACAACATTATTTTCCAGGGTAGGGTGACGTTTCTTTTTTTCTAAACTTGTTCCACCTAAAACCACTCCTTGATACATCAGAACATCATCACCAATTTCGGTTGTCTCACCTATCACTACACCCATGCCATGGTCAATAAAAAATCTTCTTCCGATTTTGGCTCCGGGATGTATTTCAATATCAGTAATATGACGACTAATATGCGAAATTATACGAGCAATGGTATACATTTTCTTTCTGTAAAACCAATGGGCAATTCGATGAATCCATATTGCATGAAGCCCAGGATAACAAAGAATTACTTCTAATGTGTTCTTCGCTGCCGGATCTTTAGCAAATATATTTTGAATATCTTCTTTTAAAGTCTTGAACATTAATAATGAACCTCCATGGCCCTTAACGGACAGGCAGATATACATAGTTCACAAGCTATACATTTATCGTCGCAAAAATGAACTTTTCGGGTATGAAAGTCAAGAACAAGAGCTTGAGTCGGACAAACGGTTATGCAAACACCACAATGGGTGCACCTGGTGCTATTTTTGATAATATTTAATGATAACGGTTGAACTATTAACCCTAATTCTTTGAGATAATTTATTCCTTTAGTATAGTTTTCCTCTTCCCCGGAAAGGCCTAATATAAGAAGCCCTTCCTCTTTAGGGATAATATATGCTTTTAAAATATTAAATTCTAAATCAAAGTACTTTGCCAGGTTGCAAACAATGGGCTGGTCAGCCAGCCGGGGAGGAAATTTCAAAACAATTCTTTTTGAAATCATCTACTTCTCCTATCTAAAGATGTAGGGCTATGTTTAGGAAAATAACTTTTCTTTTTAGCCCTACATCCTCTTTATTTTTATTGGTTATTCAATTGATCTTTCTTTTAGTAATTTAAAGGTCAGTCCTGACTCCGGTCCAGGTAGTGATGCCACAGGCTCAGTTAATAAAAACTGACCCTGCCGAATCCAGTCTTTTAAAATTTCGGCGATCTCTACTGCTTTCGTATAGCTGGAAAGCGGTGCAGTAGGAACTTCTTTACCTTGAACAATGATCTTACCACTTTTAAGCTCTTCGTAAGAGACCTCGCCAAGCACATCTGGTTTAACCTGCGGATAGGCTTCGCTGTAATCAACAATTGCAGCATAGATATCTTTATCCTTAATTGCTGTATAGCATAAGATTTCTTCATTTAAAATAGGGATAGGTATCCCCACTCCAACTGTGAGTGTTGTTCCATACCCCTGGAAACTCGTTCCCCGCAACCACTCAGGTTTCATCTGTTTTAGATCTCCAATCACAGCTAATGTACCGGCCGTGACACATGGAGTACCGTTATCCTTTCTTTTAGCAGTCGGATTATGCTGTGTTCCCTGCCAGGCCACATAGCCTACTCCACCGCCAAGAAATATCTTAGTTCCCAGTCCAATAGTTTTATATAGCGGATCATTTAATAGTGGAGAAAGTTGACCGGCACTACAATAGTTAGCATTACCTAATCCGGGCTTTAGAGCTCCCATATAAGTATAGATGAGCTTTTTAGAAAGATTTACTGCAACATTGTAATTCTGGTAAACATTTCTCGGATTGAAAAGTACAGCTTCATTTACATCTTTAATGTTTATCCAGGTATCCAATTTTTTTCTTGGATAACAATCAGTACCATAGGTAGTAGCAGTAAGTTTTATATCTTTACCGGCAACAAACTCTTCAATGACATGCCCACCTCCGTATTCAAACTTGCCAGGATAAACTCTATTCCGAGGGTCATCATCAGGTATACTTGTACAACCAAGATAGATATCCACCGCAGCAAAACCACAATAAGCCGGGATATCGTTTAAATAGCAGGCCCCTCCTCCCAGTTTTATTCTTGGTTTTGCATGGCCAATATTGAAATATGTACCACTTGAACACATCGGACCAAATGTCCCGGTAGTTACTACATCTATTTCTTGAGTTGCTTTTTCAACTCCTTTTTCCTCTACAATATCAATGATCTCTTCTGCCGTTACTACAACTGCCTCTCCCTTTGATATTTTTTCATTAATTTCGCTAATCGTTTTAGCCATTTTGATAACTCCTTCCAATTTTTACTACAAAAAATGACAATTACACTGCCACATCTCAGGCATACTTCTAACTTATTCCAAAAATATACTCTTCTTTCTTATAATACCAACATGCTTTAATAATATCTTCATCCCCATGTTTGGTACCTCCTAAGAGCAGATTTTCATTTTTTATGCTCCAATCGGAGCTATCCATGATCCATAACATTTCACACCACCTCCTAAATACAAGCTAGGACGAATATAAATTTCGCATGAATATATATCTTTATATTTGTATAATCATATTATTTGAAAAGTTCAGTAGAGAGATAACGGTCACCTAAATCAGGAAGAATTACCACAATAAGTTTACCCTTGTTTTCTTTCCGTTTAGCTACTTTTATTGCTGCCCAAACTGCTGCTCCTGAAGAAATACCCGCAAATATCCCCTCTTCCTTAGCAAGTCGCCTTGCACAAATCATGGCTTCATCATTAGTTACTTTGATTATTTCATCTATAATATCCCTGTTTAAAACACCTGGCACAAAGCCAGCACCAATCCCTTGAATCTTATGTGAACCAGGTTCTCCGCCAGAAAGAACAGGAGAATTGGTAGGTTCAACAGCAATAGCTTTAAATGATGGTTTTCTCTTTTTTATTACTTCAGCTATGCCTGTAATTGTCCCACCAGTTCCTACTCCAGAAACAAGAATATCCACTTTACCATCTGTATCTTTCCAGATTTCTAAAGCGGTGGTTTTCCGATGAATCTCAGGATTAGCAGAATTTTTAAATTGTTGAGGCATAAATGCTTTACAATTATTTTTCACAATTTCTTCTGCCTTTTTAATTGCTCCTTTCATTCCTTCACTACCCGGAGTTAAAACTATTTCAGCGCCAAATGCCTCAAGTATTTTCCTTCGCTCAATACTCATTGTATCAGGCATCGTAAGAACTAATCTATATCCCTTAACTGCACAAACAAAGGCCAAGGCAATGCCCGTATTTCCACTCGTTGGCTCAACAACTATAAAATCTTTTTTCAGAAAACCTTTTTTTTCTGCTTCTGTAATCATACTTACTCCAATTCGATCTTTTACACTTCCACAGGGATTAAAAAATTCAAGTTTTCCGACAATCTTTGCCTCCACATCTCTGGCTATCTTATTCAATTTTACTAAAGGGGTATTCCCAATCAACTCAGTTACGTCATTTGCAATTTTACTCATTTTATTTTCTCCTTTTTTACTAAACTTTCAATCAAATGTAATACATTCGATCTTTTTGCTTAAATAATTTCTTCTTTTGCATTTTAACCATGTCTTCCAAGGTTACTGAATCAAAGACTTCTAACATTGCTTTTTTTACTTTTTTCCAAATATCGTGAGTAACACACGCATCAACCCGCTTACATAGTTTTGGGTCATCAACACATGCCACCAGTGAAATTGACCCTTCCACAGCTTGAATTATCTGGCTCAATTTAATTTCTTTAGGCAATTTTGCCAAACTGAATCCTCCGCGTGATCCCCGCGTACTCTGTACTAAACCTGCAGACAGGAGGATGATCATTATATGTTCAAGATATCTTTCTGAGATTTCTTGCTTTCTGGCTATATTCTTCAATGACATTGGCCCTTTTCCATAATTTAGTGCTAAATCCAACATTGCTCTCGGGGCATAACGCCCCCTGGTAGAAAGTTTCATTACCCCTCCAAGATTAGTATTATTATTATTTTAGTAATTTTAAAACATAAAAGAAAAAATTTGTTAAACAAAAAACTCCACACCATCTCACCAATAAAAGTATCCGTTATAGCAAAAAATTTAAATTCCTACAAACCTTGCATAGAGGGAACGAGCCACCTTCTCATCGTCCGTTCCCTTTATGATCGCCCTCCCATCCTTAAATAGCGATATCTCCTTATCTCTTTCCTTAAAGACCAGTATAAAATTGTTGAACCTTACTTCACCCAATTGTTTCAATCTTTCTGCAAGTAATTTAAAAGAAATTTCACCGGGTTCTGCCGGGGTTATCTGAATAGCATTCCTCCCGCAAAGCAAAGTTATAATCTCTTTCTTTGCCACAACCGTTCCAAGAGCACCGCATCCGATGATGGCTATCTTGCTTTTTAAAAGTGTTTTCTGCCCTTCTTCCCCGATATTCGGTAATATCACCTGTCTCGAGTATCTATCCTGCATATCCTCTCCCCATTCGTATATATATTCATTCTTCTTCCTCTCACAAACCCAATAGTCGTTAAACCCGTCTTCTCCGCAATCTCGATTGCCAAACTCGTTGTAGCACCTCTCGATGCAATAATAGGAATGCTCGCGACCGAACACTTCAGTGCCATATCAAACGATATTCTTCCTGTGCATGCCACAAAAGTCTCTTTAAAATCGACATTTTTGATTAATCCACAACCTATGACCTTATCAAGAGCGTTATGCCTCCCTAGGTCCTCTGATATGCATATTACAGCTTTTTTATGAAATAACCCAACTATATGCACCCCTCCCGTTATCCTGTGCAAATCAGAATTTAAGAGAGATTTTAAGCCGCTAAATATATCACCAGCATCAATTTTTAAGTTAGAGCTTATCTTTGGTAGTTTCAATTCATCCAAGAAGGAAGATCCGCCACCGCATCCGCTTACGATTAGTTTTTTTACTGATAATACTTTTAAAGGATTGTTAACTATTACTTTTGCAATATTCTTCTCTATCTGTAAAGATTCTATTTCCTTAATATCTTCTATGACTTTTTCTGAGAATAGATACCCTATAACAAACTCCCTTACCATTTGAGGACTTATCATCGCGGTTACAAAATGCCTTCCATTGATAAAAATGGATAGCGGTACTTCTTCCACTACCTCGTGTATCGATTTTACGAAATTATTCTTATCAAATTTAAGGTAGTTGAACTTTTTTAACACTTTGCAATCTCCTTGACCGTCTCCAGAAATGTATCAACCTCCTCTTCTGTGTTGTATAGATAGAAAGAAACCCTGACCGCCCCCTCTTTAAGTCCAAAATATTTCATCAGAGGAATACAACAGTGATGCCCGGAACGAACCATGATGTTAGAGGCTTCATCGAGCATTAATGCAACATCGTGTGGATTCAGGTCTTTAATATTAAAAGACACCACACCAATCCTTTCCTTTGAATTCAAGGAGCCATAGATCTCTACTCTCCTAATCTCTAACAGTCCTTCCAATAACCTCTCTGTCAACTTCGCTTCATGGTTTTTTATTTTGTCCATACCTATTTTTTTCAAATAATCAATAGCTCTCCCAAACCCAATTACACCTGCAATATTCGGTGTTCCACCTTCAAATTTCTCATAACCTTTCGTCAGTTTATAACCATTTAGAGAGACATCCTCGATCATTCCGCCACCAAAATTGAGTGGTTCAAGCCTATCAAAAAAATCTTCTTTCATCCAAAGAATACCAGTTCCCGTTGGTCCAAGCATTTTATGACCTGAAAAACAAAGAAAATTACATCCCAACTTTCTTACATCTACATGAATATGAGGGACGGACTGTGCACCATCGACAAGTAATAAAGCATTCTTCTTCTTACAAATCGCGGATATCTCTTCTATTGGAGTTATCGTTCCTAAAACATTTGAGACATGTGTTATCGCAACCAATCTCGTTCTATCGTCTATTACCTCTTCAAAGTCTGATACATTAAATTTTCCATCTTTATCTGGCTTTACGATATCCAACGCAACTCCAAAACTTTTTAATCTCAACCAGGGAAGAAAATTAGAATGGTGCTCGAGCAGGGTCGTCACCACTTTATCTCCTGTTTTCCATTTCAATCCACTGGCAACCGTGTTTATCGCTTCAGTCGTGTTCTTCGTGAATATGACCTCTTCTTCATTCGCGCCGATGAAATCTGCAACTTTCCTATGCGCATCCTTATATTTCTGCGATGCAATCTGGGATAATCGATGAACGCCACGTTTTACGTTTGCATTATATTCCCTATAATATTCTAAAACCGCATTTAAGACAGGTTCTGGTGTTAAACTCATTGCTGCACTGTCCAGATAGATCAGATTGTTCAGAATTGGGAAATCTGCTCTTGTCTCAGCAAAATTCATATAGAGATTCCTCCAATCAGATATTTTTTAAATTCTTCTTTAATCGGTTCAACAAAAAGAGTTCTTTCCCATCTTTCTCTGCAACCTATCCTAACTTCCGCTTTTCCTTTACAATCGCTGTACCTAACGCAAACCGATGCAGCCATTTTGATATCTCTTTCATCGCGGCTACCCTTTAAAAGAGTTACTGGACTACCAAACCTAACCACTTTCATCAATAAATCTTTTTCCTCAGTAAATTTGGATATTATCGAATTTTCTTCTTCATCTCTACCAACTATTACCTTGACACCGCTTGACAACCTAAAATGTCTCCCGTATCTTAAAAGGATCATATCCCGTATACTATCTTCACCATGATCAAATGCCTCTCTCATCCTTCTCGCAAATTGTAAGTCAGTTAGTCTACAACCACCGGCCGGGCATTGATAATCTTTTATACTAAGTTCCTCTGCTAACTTCATCTGTGGTTTCCGCCAGCGTCCTTTTATCCCAAATAATTTCTCCCTATCTACCAATCCTTCTTTTTCTGGAATCGTGGGCTCCAAGAATTGAGCGGAAAGCGGTCTCAGAATCAAACCTTCCAGACCTGCTTCTTTCTCTATGATTGTCATCGCCTCCCTCCGCTGGGACATCGGGCGTTGACCCAATACTTCTCCCGTGAATAAAAAAGATGCGCCCATTTCTTCCATATATTCCTTTGCTTTTTTCAGCATGAATATCCTGCAATCTATGCAGGGGTTCATATTCTTTCCATATCCATGCTTTGGGTTTTTTACCATCTTTATATAATCTTCTTTCACGGCGATTACTTTTATCTTAATTACAAACTCTTTTGCTACACGACTTGCTTCATGCCTACAACCCTTTTTGGTGCACGTACAAAAAGGAGTGATAAAATTCAAGGCTGTTACTTCAATGCCTTGATTCATCATTAACTTCACTGCTAATGTGCTATCTAAACCACCGGATAACAAACCTATTGCTTTAGTCATAATACCTCATCCATACTCCCTGATCTGTATCCTTCCAAATCCAAGGTAATGTATTTGAAACCGACTGTTTTTAATCTTCTTACTATTTCTTCTCTAAAATTAACAACCTTTTCTATTTCCTCTTTTTCTACTTCTATCCTCGCAACATCTTTATGACACCTTACCCTTACCTGCCTGAATCCTGAAGATAGAATAAATGATTCCGCTTCCTCGATTCTTTTCAATTTTTCTGTGGTTATTTCTTCACCATACGAAATTCTGGATGACAGACAAGTTGTGGAAGGCATATTATAGTTTGATAATCCTAAAAACTTTGCCATTGCCTTGATATCTGACTTTTTAATTCTTGCTTCAACTAAAGGATGGATGATATCTTCTTCATCCAATGCCTTTATACCCGGCCTATGCTCATCAAAATCAGATAGATTTACGCCATCCGCAATATATTTTATTCCATTTTCATTTGCTATCCTTTTTAAAACTATAGCCTCCTCTTTCTTACAATAATAACATCTATTCTCAGGGTTCTTTACGAACGCTTCATTACCAAGCTCTGATGATTTTACAATCATATGAGGAACGCCAATCTCTTTTGCTATCTTTTTTGCACTTTCTAATTCCCTTTTAGAAAAAGTATCTGAACTCAAGGTTACTGCCAGTGCTTTTTTACCTAATACCTCATATGCAATCTTTGCAACTAAAGAACTATCTATCCCTCCTGAAAATGCAATCATTAAACTATCCTTTTCTTTTATGATCTCTTTTAAATGTTTAAGTTTTTCTTTCATTGTTATATCCTTTTTTCTATCACTCCACCACCAACTACTATATCTCCATCATAAAAAACTACCGACTGCCCCGGAGTAATTGCCATTTGCGGTTCTCTAAATTTTACATAGATCTTTTCTTTATCTAGAGGGATTACTTCTGCCTCAGCCTCCTTATGAAGGTACCTTATCTTTGCCTTTACTCTAATAGGTTTCTCTAATTTCTCTATAGCTATCCAGTTTAAATTAGAAGCTATAAGTTCGTCTTCCAGCAAATCATCTTTTGTACCTACCATAATGGCATTTCTCTTAGGCTCAATGGAAACCACATATAACCGCTCCCTGGCTGATATTCCCAAGCCTCTGCGTTGTCCCACAGTGTAAAATGGAATTCCTTTATGCTCACCTAAAATCTTACCTTGCTTGTTAAGTATAGGTCCGGACCGTATTGCTTCGCTAAAGAGAAAGGAATAATCACCAGTGATAAAATCCTGACTCTCTGGCTTATCATTAATGCCAAGCCCCGAATCTCGGGCTATTTTTCTTACTTCTTCTTTAGTATAATCCCCAAGAGGAAATAGAGTATGCCCAAGCTGCCCCTGCAATAGAGAATAGAGGAAGTATGACTGATCTTTGTTTAAGTCTTTGGCTTTTTTGAGAAGATAGCGATTCCATTTCTTACTATATTCTAGTTGGGCATAATGGCCTGTTGCAAAATAATCAAACTTAATTCCATTAGCCCTCGCCCTTTCAACCAGAGCATTAAATTTAACTTTTCGGTTACATACAACACAAGGATTGGGGGTTCTTCCAGACAAATATTCATTAAAAAAGTAATCCAAAACATCAGTTTTGTATTCCTGTTTCAAATCAACTATGTGAAAGGGTATTCCCAATATCTCCGCTACTTTTTGAGCATCTTTAATATCTTCTTCCTCGCCCGGACCATAGCAGGCGTGGTGAGCCCCTGCTTTGGGAATAGTCCCTCCATCCCATATTTTCATAGTCACCCCTGTAACCTCGTAACCTTCTTCTTTAAGTAAAGCAGCAGCTACAGAGGAATCAACTCCGCCACTCATTCCTACAATAACTTTATCTTTAGACATATTTCATCATTACCATTAATGCCTTTTGGGCAGATTTAATAATCTCTTCTTTCAGTTGGATAGGGTAATATTCTTCCTTCAAGGAAGAATATACATCATTTAGAGTAGTCAATTTCATATTTAAACACATCTTAGCTGTACCTGCGGTATAAAACTCCTTCCCCGGATTTTCCTTTTTTAATCGGTAGATTAATCCTTCCTCTGTTCCTATAAGAAATCTTTTTTTATCCGATTTTTTCGCAAAACTCAACATCCCACTAGTCGATAACACCTCATCGGCAAGATCAATAACTGAGGGATTACACTCTGGATGAATAAGAAGAAGAGCATCAGGAAGTTTTTCTTTTGCTAATCGTACTTCTTCTTCGGTTATTTTTTCGTGGACATGACAATATCCATTCCAGGGAATTATCTCTTTATCGGTGAATCTCTGACAATAGGCAGCAAGATTTTTATCGGGGGTAAAGATTATTTTCTCAGTACAAATATTCTTTACCACCTTTATGGCATTAGCCGAGGTACAACAAACATCTGATTCAGCCTTAACCTCTGCACTGGTGTTGACATAAGAAACTACTTTTGCATCAGGATATTTCTTTTTTAAACTCCTTAAATCTTCAGCTGTAATCATATCTGCCATTGGGCATCCGGCCTCTTTCCTGGGGAGAAGAACTATTTTTTCGGGCGAAAGTATCTTGGCAGTCTCTGCCATAAAACGTACACCACAAAAAACAATTATTCTGGCCTTTGTCTCTGCAGCTTGTTTTGCCAATCCCAGCGAATCACCTAAAAAATCGGCAATATCTTGAATCTCCGGTCTCTGGTAATTATGAACTAGAATAATGGCATCTTTTTCTTTTTTTAGTTTAGTAATTTCTTCTAAAATATTCATTTATTTTTTCCTTTTAGGATTCTCAATTTAACTTTAAATTAAATCCAGCCCTTTTTATCTTAATTTAGTTCTGTAAATTAGGTGTCAGATTAGGTATTTGAAACACTTCTGTTTCAACATATAAACTAATTCTTTTATCTGGTACCTGAGGATCATTGGAATAAATAAAGACATGTTTTTCATCTTTTCCCACATAATCAGTAGTATCATAGGACACTTTAAGTTCAGCTGACTCTCCAGGTTTAATGAGGTTACTAGAAATTGAAACTTCTATGCAGGGGCAACATCCTTTAACACCTGTAATAACTAAATCTCCTTCTCCCTCATTTTTTACCATAAAAATATGAGTAGGCTTTTCACCTTGGGTCACCTTTCCAAAATCCCATTCTTCTTCTGACACCAGAATCTTTGGTTGAGGTCCAAAACTACTTTGGGTAGTACTAGAAGAAGAATTATTTTGGGTAGTACTAGTAGGATTATTCTGGGTAGCATTAGTAGAATTATTTTGGATATTACTAAATACTAAAACACCTCCCAATATAATTATTACTCCTACCAGAAAAAAAATTATTATATTTTTAACGGACATACTCTTCTCCTTTATATTTATCTTCTTTGACATGATTTTCTCCTTTATATTTATCTTCTTTGAGATAAATTTTTATCAATAATATAGATCAGATTTCTCCTTTGGAACAATCTTCCCATCCTGAAGATGGATTATCCTTTGGGTAGCCTGGGCTAATTCTAAGTCATGGGTAGCAATACATATGGCCAGACCTTTTTCGCTTAAACTCTTAAAAAGCTCTAAAATTTGCCCTCTAACTTTTGTCTCCAATTTTCCTGTGGGTTCATCTGCAATAATTACCTTTGGTTCATTAACTAATGCCCTGGCGATACCGGTGCGCTGTTTATCTCCTCCTGAAAGATATTTCAATTGAATTCTTTCTTTTCCTTTTAAGCCAACTTCTTCTAATAAATCAGATATTTTTTCCTGATTAATTGTTTTTTTTGAAAAAATTAATGGTAATTCTATGTTTTCTCTAACAGTTAAGGTTGGAATTAAGTAAAACCTTTGAAAGACAAAACCAATATTTTCCCTTCTGATTTTTATTAAATCATTTTCCCCCAGAGGAGTAACTTCCTGATTAACAATTTTTAAGGTTCCCTCAGTAGCTTGATCAAGACAACCAATCAGATTCATTAAAGTAGTCTTACCTGAACCAGATGGGCCAACAATAGAAACAATTTCCCTCTCCCTAATGTTAAAATCCACCCCATCGAGAGCCCTAACTACTTCTGAGCCTCTCTGATAATATTTTTTTAAACTTTTCGCTTCCAAAATGACTTTAGCTTCCATCTTATTTCACCAACCTTTCATCCTGTTCTATTCTTCCATCATTTAAGTGAATAATCCGGTCAGTTGAGTGACCTAATCTAAGGTTATGAGTAGCAACTACAATAGTTAAGCCTTCTTCTCTGTTGAGCTCTCGAAAAAGATCAAAAAGTCCTTGGGCATTCTTAGTATCCAGATTGCCGGTAGGCTCATCAGCCAGGAGAATCTGAGGGTTATTAACTAGAGCCCTGGCTACCGCCACCCGCTGTAATTCTCCTCCACTTAATTCATTAGGAAAATGAGTTAATCTATGATCTAATCCTACTCTTTTTAAAAGAGCATTCGATCTATTATTATTTTTAAAATTTTTTGCAAAAATTAAGGGCAGCTGAACATTTTCCAAGGCATTTAAGGAAGAAACTAATAAAAAATCTTCAAATACAAATCCAATTTTATCGAGTCGGATACGGCTAAGCTTTCCTTCATTAAGTTCCATAGGGTTATGCCCTAAAATATCTAATCCACCGGAAGTAGGTTTATCTAAACATCCAACTAAATTTAAGAAGGTAGTCTTTCCTGCCCCCGATGGCCCCATTATGGTAACAAATTCACCTGGTTTAATTTCCAAATCTATCTCTTTTAAAGCAACTATTTTTTCGAATACCGAGGAATATATCTTTTTTAATTTATTAGCTCTTATGGCGAAATCTTTCATTATTCTCCACTCCTTATTACTTCAATAGGTCTCATGGAGGCCGCCCTAAATGCCGGATACAATCCGGAAATTATTCCAATAATTATTACTCCAAAGAAAGAAAATAGTAAAAGTTCTGGAGTAACCAAGAGTAATTTGCCTCCCGGGGCATAAGGCATTACTTTTCTTACCAAAAGTTCCACCAAATTTCCACCAAAAATCGCAATAACTGAGCCAAAGATACCACCTAAAGTACAAATAATAAGTGTTTCCATCCAGATGAGTTTAAATATATCTGACCTTGAGGCTCCTATTGCCTTCATAATGCCTATTTCTTGTGTCCGTTCAAAGACGCTCATTAATATGGTATTAATAACCCCAATAATAGCTACAAATATGGCAATAAAGGCCACCGACATAATCAATATTTTAGCTGAATTTACCAGATTTAGGATGGTCCCCTTAACCTGGCTCATGCTTATCACCTGGATGCTGGCCATCGGATATAACCTCTCTTCGAATTCCGAAATCTTCTCAATTTTTTTCAGTTTAATTCCTATACCGGTCAATTTGCCTTCTATATCAAAGATTCTTTGAGTTGTTTTTAGAGGTAAAAACACTGTTCCATCTTCCTGGGAACCTGTCCTGTTAAAAATTCCGACTATGGTAAGTGTCATATCTTTTCCGGGTATGGATATTTTATCACCAACTGATTTTTTTTCAGATTCTGCAGCGTCATATCCTAAAATTGCTTCATTGACATCATTTCCCGAAAACCATTCTCCTGTTATAATTTCAACATTTGGTTTAAGCGGCATATAACTCTCTTCAATTCCAAGATAGTTGGTAAATCCTCCTTTGCCCTCCATTTTTTCTGGGTCATAAGCTAACTGAGCAAGCAAGGGGGTAATTTTGTCAATATCTGGATCGCTGGTTATTTGTTTATAGATATCCTCATCTATAAATTTAAGCCCTGCTTCTCCGTTAAGTATCATGGTCGCCGCCTCGTAGGGGCAGCCTTTTGCAGTGACCACAACTTGATATCCCATCTTATCGATATCGGAGGTTAATGCCCCCTGATACCCGGCATTAAAACCTAAAAGACAGACTAAAACTGCTACGGCTACTGCTACTCCACCAATAGTTAAAAAAGAGCGGGATTTCCTACGTTTTAAATTCTTATAAGCTAAAATAAAAAACTTCATTAAAATTCAACTCCTTTCCCAACGATGCTTATTCTCCCATTTTTATTCTCCGGTACCCCTTCCACAACTACTTTTTTCCCGACCTTCGGAGGGATACTAAGACCGGAGGGATTAATATCTACATAAATCGTACCTGTCTTATCCTCCAAAAAAAACCAACATCCTGAGGGGCATTCTCGGACAATCGTCCCTTCCAATCTGACCGTTTGACCAAGATATTCACCTGGATTAGCAAGAATGTCTTTTGTATTGACAACTCCTTTTTCGGTAATATTAACACCATATTTCTCGTTGTTATTGCTACTATTACCACCACAACCTGCCATACTCACTACAATTACAAAAAATACTAAAAAAAACCTGATTAAATTAATTTTTTTAACTTTTCTCATCTTTTCTCCTTTTTCTACAAAAATAATCATAACACCTATCTGAATTCATATTTAGGTATTATAAATGATTTTTGAAAAATTATTTATAATATGCTACTTATTCTATATTTTTAGTAGTATTTAAATTTAAAAATAAATTACCCCACTCATTTAAAGAAGATTTATAATTATCTGTAAGTAAAAGATTAACTAGTAGCAATTAATTTTATTTTCCCAAATAAAATATGTTTTTTCATCCTAACCTCAAACTAA
>JBBRDV010000028.1:0-17325 GCA_038203565.1 Atribacterota bacterium | reverse complement strand
GTGAAAAATAATGGCAGTAGAAAAATCAATGGCATCTTCAAGTTTAGTAGAAGTTGTAGACAGAATATTGGACAAAGGTATAGTAATCGATGCTTGGGTCAGAGTGTCCTTAGTAGGTATCGAATTATTAGCAATTGAAGCAAGAGTAGTGATTGCATCTGTTGAGACTTACTTAAAGTATGCAGAGGCAATAGGCCTTACTGCAACCGCAGCATAGGATCCTATTTAAGTTAAACTAACTTAGGGGGGAATTTTGCCGAAATATCCTCAAAAAACTTAGGGTATTTAAGGGTATTTAAACGAGTAAATTCCGCCAAGATTCCCATTTTTTTGATTTAGTTATTGGTTTTAGAATTATAAAGTTTTTTGAAAATGGTGAGAGTTGATCAGATGAAAAAAATATTAAAAGATATAGTTACTTCTTATGATAATGGAATTTCTGAGGTGAGAACTATTATCGAGAATACCTATCAGGTGTTAGAAGAATATCAAAATGATATAGTACAATCTAAGGAAGATAGGGAGAAAATAAACGCACAACTGCGAGAGGCCTTAACTAATCAACAGCATCTAAGAAGAAAAGATTTTGACCAGATGATAGAGAAAATATCGGGAGGAATAACTAATCGAAAGGAAGAAATTGAGAAAAACCAGCATATAATTAGAGAAGAATTAAGAGGTTATCTTGATAAGCAGAAAGATATTGCGACTACTTTAAGAGAAAGATTGGCTAGGTCCACTGACCATCTTAAAGAGAATGAATCTAATAGATTAAGTGATTTTAAGATTTTTTTAAAAGACCTTCAAACCCAACAAGAGAAAAGAGGGGAAGAAGTTAGGAAAATGTTAGAGAGTTTTCGGAAAGAATTGGAAGTTTATAGAGCTGAACAGATGCTGATGTCTCAAACTTTAAGAGACCTCTTAAGTAAAGGAAACTCTTTAAGAATAAGGGATTTTAAAATAGCAATTTCAGAGATTCAAGTTCAACAGAGGGGAAGAAAAGCTCTCTGGCAAGAGGAAAGGAAAAAAGTTCGAGAGACCTTGGCTGGTTTTCGTCTACAGACAAAAATTATTTCCAATTTGGAGGGGGCAAAAACTTATCAGAATGATTTAGTTTCTATCCTTAAAGAAAAAGAGGATAAAAAGTAAAGAGTTTTAAAAATTTAAGTTAAGTCTAATAATAAAGGAGAAATAAAAAAATGAGAATTAAAGAAGAGATGGAAAAATTAGGTGCAGATATTATAGGTTCCTATGATGTAAGGGTAGAAAAGATCGGACAGATAAAAAAAGAAACAGAAGAGGCATTAAAGAGTAGTCGAGATCTGTTAAAGAATTTTCAAAATGTTCATAAAAAAATGAGTCTTGAACAAAGAGAAAATTTATCTAAATACAAAGAGAATCTCGAAGAGGATACTCAGAAGATGATAGATGACTTCAAAGTCTCACACAGCCAGATGAGTAAAGAGTTAAAGAATGATTTAAATAAGTTTAATCAGGGGATGAAAAGTAAAGTAAGTGGAATGTTGAACGATTTTCATAGCACCCAACAAGAAATGAGTCTTGAACAGAGAAAAAATTTAGCTAAAGGTGTAGAGAATAGAAAAGAAGAGGTAAGCAAGACCTTGGATGACTTTAAAGTCTCACACAGCCAGATGAGTAAAGAGTTAAAGAATGATTTAAACAAGTTTAATCAGGGGATGAAAAGTAAAGTAAGTGGAATGTTGAACGATTTTCGCAGTACCCAGGATAAGCTAAGAGCTGAATTAGAGAAGGTATCATTGTCCTGGCAGCAAACGGCTTCTACCCTGCAAGAAAAGAGAAGTGGAGTAAAGCCTCTCTCGGTGGTACGAGAAAAAAAGATAGTAAATAAAGAGCTTCCTAAGCCAGAACAAAACAAAATTAAGGAAAATTTGAGCGAAAAACAACAAACCTTAGACTTGATTATAAAACATCCCCAGGGGATAAAGCTTGCTGAAATTGGTGCCGTGCTGGGAAAAGATTGGAGATGGTATATAATAACCGTTAAGGAACTTATGGAAGAAAATAAAATCCGAAAAGAAGAGAATTTATATTATCCTATGATATAGGAAAAACTGGATAAGCAAGGCGAATAAAGGAGGGGTATATGAAGCACGAAAGTTTAGTGGCTATAAAAACATTTCGAGATTTTAAAACCGGTTTAGAAAATAGAAACGAACGTAAGATTCGAACTACCAATTCTATATGCAGAAGCAAAAAAGAGCAAAAGATTCTTGAATCACTGATAGATGATCAGGAATTAAGTCAAACAATTCAAAAAGACATACAAAGATTTGCCCAGCAAGATTTGGCTATAAAAAAATCTCAAGAAAAAATCCTAAAAATCAGGGATAAATTAGCCAAGACCGTGAATAAAAATAAACAGATTATAGAATTAAGACAAAAATTACAAAAGGGGAGTTGGAAAAAAGATCATTCTTCCCCTCAAAAGATTAACCGGAATTTTAAACCTTCGAATTTTAAAGAATTAAAGATTGATTTTTAAGCAGAGAGGTGATTAATGATTATGGTAACCAAAGGTACAACTGTTTTGAAAGCTCGTGCGCTGCCAAATTTTGTGGAAACCAAGTTTGTAAAGGAGGTAACGGTGCGAGCTTTAGGGTATATTAAAGCTGGTTTTCCTCTTCATTTCCGGGGACCTTCGGGAACAGGGAAAACTACTCTTGCCCTGCATTTAGCCAGTATAATTGACCGACCGGTGGTTATGATTCATGGAGATGAGGAATTTACTACCTCCGATTTAGTGGGGGGAGAGCAGGGTTATCGCACCAGGAGAGTGGTGGACAATTTTATTCATTCGGTGATGAAAGCTGAGGAAGATGTTCAGAAAAGCTGGGTAGACAATCGTTTGACTGTGGCAGTTGAGCATGGACTTATCCTTATTTATGATGAATTCACTCGTTCTCGCCCGGAAGCCAATAATGTCCTACTTTCCATTCTACAAGAAAAAATGATGGGTTTACCCTCTGCTCGGGGAGGTGGTGATTATTTAAAGGTTCACCCTGATTTTATAGCCATCTTTACCAGTAATCCGGAAGAGTATGCTGGTGTTCACCGAAGTCAAGATGCCCTGAGGGATAGAATGATTACTATGGATTTAGATTATTTCGATAGAGATACAGAGATTGCTATTACCCAGGGTAAGTCTAATCTATCTTTTAATGATGCAGCAAAAATTGTAGATATTGTAAGAGGCCTTCGGATTTCCGAAGAATGTGAATTTAGGCCTACTATTCGAGGTTGTATTATGATTGCTAAAAGCTTAAGCACTTTAGGTGGTTTGGTAAATGCTAAGAATAAGATTTTTAGAGAAATTTGCCAGGATATTTTAGCCTCGGAGACCAGTCGTATCGGGAGCAGTATTAATCAAGCAAAAGTTAAAAATTTAGTACAGGTTCTGATTGATAAACACTGCTAATCAAGTAATACTATATACTATAACTACCATTTTAGATTCTGCTGATTCTTGCAGAGATAGGGGGAAAGCCTTCTGGCTAATTATGAAAATAGAAGATTCATTTTTTGAAATATTAAATATTAATTTAAAAGAATATAAGGAAATAAAACTAAGGGATAAGGGAATAGTGAATTGGTTAGAGCAGGGAATGACCGAATTTCAAAAAAAGAATGAGGAAGGAAAACCAAAAAGTTTGAATGGGGCTTCCCTGGGAGTTCTTGCTCGGAGCATAATGGCCCGAGAATGGGCTAAAATAAGGAGAAGAAGGTCACCTCGTAGTTATATTTTCTCTTTAGAACAAGAAATGATGCATCGGAAGGAGAAAATAAAATGGTAGAAGAAGGTAAATATATTTATTGTATCATCGGTACTAATGAGGGAAGAAACTTTGGCCCCATAGGAATTGGTGAAAGAGGAGATATAGTATCTACCATTGGCTATGAGGATCTCAGTGCAGTCATTAGCAACTCCCCCTTACATAAATATGTGATAAACAAAGAAAATTTAATTGCTCATGAAAAAGTTGTTGAAGAGGTGATGAAGAATTATACCGTTCTTCCGATGAGATTTTGCACCGTGGCAAGTAGTGCTGAGGAAGTTCGAGGTCTTTTAAGAAAAAGATATTTGGAACTAAAAAGCTTATTAAAGGATATGGATAATAAGATAGAGTTAGGAGTAAAGGCTTTCTGGAAAGAGATGAAAGTTATTTTTCAGGAGATAGTAGATGAAGACAAAAAGATTAAGTCTCTCAAGGAAAAAATAGCTAAAAAATCTCTTAAAGAAAGTTATAAAGATGTGATAAAATTAGGAAAAATAGTAAAGACAGCTTTAGAGGTGAAAAGGGATAAGGAAGGTAAGGAAATAATAAATGTTTTAAAAAGAATCTCTTATAATTTTCACCTCAATGAAACGGAAGGTGATGAAATGCTAATAAATACTGTTTTTTTAGTGGATAGAGCCCGAGAAAGGGAATTTGATAATCAGGTACATGAATTAGTATCCAAGTATTCCCCAAGAGTGATATTTAAGTATATTGGGCCAACCCCACCCTATAATTTTGTAAATTTAAACCTAAAATAAAGCGAAAAGGAGTTAAAAAAATGGTCGAAAAAGGAAAAAAGGAAGAAAAAGAAGGCTTAGAATTTGACTTTGATATGGGAAAAGTGAAATTAGGAGGAATATTTAAGGGAATTAGTGACTTGATTAACCTGGCAGACAAGGTAACTAAAGAAGCCGGAGAAATTAAAAAAGTTGGTGAAATTAAAGGGTTACCTAAAGAGGCAAAAGGTATTTATGGTTTTAGCATCAGGACTTTAGCCGGAGGAAAACCTATTGTCGATACCTTTGGTAATATGAAGAAAACGGCCAAAGGTCCGGTGGTAGAAGAAGTTAGAGAACCAATAGTCGATGTATTTAATGAAAAGGATCATATTTTAGTCATTGTTGAGCTGCCTGGAGTTTCTGAAGATAATATTAAGATTAACTTAGAAGGAGATATTCTTAAACTATCTGCAGAAAATAAAGAAAGAAAATATGCCAAGGAGGTTTTGCTTCCTTCCCAGGTAAAGAAAGAAAGTATGAAATCTTCTTATAAAAATGGAATGTTAGAGCTAAAATTGGAGAAAATTTAAGCCAGGAGGAAAAATTGAGAAGACTGATATATATTCCAGTAATTCATTCTGAGCTTGAAATGGGTTCAGTAGCTCTTTGGTTAAAAGAGGAATATATATTAAAGTTTGGAGAAGAAAAATGGGAAGAACACCTTAAATTAATAAAAGAAATCTGGCAGTGGATAAAAACTAAAATTAATGGTTTAAAATTAACTTATGAAAAAGTAAGGATATATCAGGATGGATTGCCTCTCTGTGAAAAAGAGTTAGATATAGTCCAAAAATTAGCTGAAAGAGGTAGTATAAATTATAAGATAATTTTAGAATTAATTAATAAAGGGGCTAAATTGGAGGGGACAGAGAGTAAAGAGCTCCTCTTAGAGGAGTATAATAATATTAAAAATATAACAACTATTTCTTCTAAAAAGGAATACAAAGAAGAAAATAAGCAGTTACTTATAAGAAGAGATCGTTACATAGCAAATAGGATAAATAACACTTTGAGAAAAGATGAAATTGGGATTTTATTTATAGGTAGTGAACATAAAGTATATAAATATTTACTTAAGGATATTAAGATTGACTACTTAATTTATAAGAATAGGGAGTAAAGTATGACTAAAAATAAAGAATTAACCCTAAAAGTTTCAGAAGCAAAAGCCAAAGATGTAGGAAGAGCAATAGTTAGAATAGACCCTGCAGATTTCCAAAAAATAGGTATAGAAGTAGGGGATATAATAGAAGTATATGGTAAAAGAAAGTCAGTAGCCAAAATTATGCCTGCCTATCCGGAAGATAGAGGAAAGGGGATTATTCAAATGGATGGCTTATTAAGAGAAAACACCCAGGCAGGATTAGATGAAAAAGTAAGCATTCAAAAATGTGAATGTAAATTAGCCGATAAGATAGTCCTATCCCCCTTAGCTCTAATGAAGTCTATGCGGGGGGCTGAGGATACTAAATATTTAGGTAGTCTGTTAGAAGGCCTACCTTTAGTAGAGGGGGATAGAATAAGAGCCAATCTTTTTGGTGCACGGAGCTTTGATTTTGTGGTGATTTCCACTATTCCGGCTAAACAACCAGTTTTTATCCATACTGGTACTACCATCAAGATGAAAGAAGAGAAAGAGGTAACCGGAAAACAGTTAAAGATATCTTATGAAGATATTGGTGGATTAGGTAAAGAAATTCAAAGAATTAGGGAGATGATCGAACTTCCTCTAAAATACCCTCAAGTTTTTGAAAGATTAGGTATTCAACCCCCCAAGGGGGTTTTACTTTATGGTCCTCCAGGATGTGGAAAGACTTTGATCGCCCGGGCAGTTGCCCAGGAGACAGTTGCCCATTTTAGCCATATAAGCGGCCCCGAAATTATGGGAAAATTCTACGGAGAAAGCGAAGCTCGTCTGCGCAGTGTATTTGAGGAAGCTCAGGCTAATGCCCCTTCTATCATCTTCATCGATGAGATTGATTCTATTGCTCCCAAGCGGGAAGAGATGGGGGGAGAGAAACAGGTAGAAAAAAGGGTAGTGGCTCAACTATTAGCCCTGATGGATGGATTGGAATCTCGAGGTGAAGTGATTGTTATTGGAGCTACCAATATTCCCAATGTTCTTGATCCGGCTTTAAGAAGACCAGGAAGATTTGATCGGGAGATTTCCATACGTATCCCTGATCAAAAGGCTCGTCTGGAAATTTTGCATATTCATACCCGGGGGATGCCTTTAGCTAAAGATGTAGATTTAGAAAAAATATCTCAAATTACCCATGGTTTTGTAGGAGCTGACTTAGAAGCTTTATGCCGAGAAGCCGCTATGAATTCCTTGCGAACTATCTTGCCTAATATCGATTTTGAATTAGATGAGATCCCTTATAAAATGCTTTTAGAATTAGAGGTTACTATGGAGAACTTTAGGGCAGCCTTGAAAGAGGTGGAGCCCTCGGCAATTAGAGAGGTCTTTGTGGAAATTCCCAATGTGAAATGGGATGATGTGGGTGGACTGGAAGAGATTAAAGAAACTTTGACCGAAGTAGTGGAATGGCCCTTAGAATATCCTGATTTATTCGATTACACCCATACTAAACCACCAAAAGGTATTCTGTTATCTGGACCTCCAGGGACGGGAAAGACTTTGATGGCTAAAGCTTTGGCCAATGAAAGTGAGGTCAATTTTATCTCGGTGAAAGGACCCGAACTTATCTCAAAATATATTGGAGAGTCAGAGCGGGGGGTAAGGGAGCTCTTTCGTAAGGCAAAGCAAGCTGCTCCTATCATTCTATTTTTTGATGAAATTGATTCCATAGTTCCCCAACGGGGAATAAGTGGGGATTCTCAGGTAACGGAAAGGGTAATTAGCCAATTTCTAACTGAACTGGACGGGATCGAGGAACTTAAAGGTGTTATAGTTTTAGCAGCTACTAATAGAAAAGAATTAATCGATCCGGCTATTCTGCGAGCGGGTAGATTTGATTTGATTTTAGAAGTTCCGATCCCAGATAAAAAGAGTCGGGAGAAGATTTTTCAGGTTCACCTGCAAGGGAAACCTCTGCCTGATGAGGTGAACCCTTCTGTTTTGGCTGAAGAGACAGAAGGCTTAACCGGGGCGGATATTGAGGCTATTTGTAGGGAGGCTTCTATGGCAGCAATTAGGGAATTTATTAAAAAAAAGGCTGGAAAGAAAGAGAAGAAGAATGAGGATGCCGCCACCTTTAAGATTTCCCTAAAGCACTTTAAAGAAGCAATTAAGTCACTGAAAGCTCATTTAGAATAAAGTCTAGTAGAGCGTTTGCTTAATAATGTTACAATAATTTGTCATTGCGAGCGATAGAGAAGCAATCTCAAGTCCTTACAAATCATGGGATTGCTTCGTCACTTCGTTCCTCGCAATGACAGAACAAAATGTAAAGATATTTAGAAAACGAACTACTAGAGAAGTAAAAAGAAAGACAAGGAGAAGGATAATGCCAGTAGGTAGATATATCTATGGTTTTATAGAAGAACTAAAAATAAAAGAATTTAGTTTTACCGGAATTGATGGAAAGAAAGTATATTCATTTAATTATCAGGATTTAGCTGCAGTGCTCAGTGAGGCAGAGGTTATAGAATACGACCCTACCAGAGAGAATCTTTTAGCTCATACCCATGTTCTTGAAGAAATCGTGAAGGAACATCTTATTCTTCCAATGAGTTTCGGAATTATTGCTGAGAATGAGGAGAAAGTAGCCGAACTTTTAAGACAAAACTATTTAGAATTTAAGCGGGAATTAAAAATGCTTAAGGGTAAAATAGAGTTAGGAGTAAAAGTTCTCTGGATAGAGGAGGCTGTAGTTAAAGAGATGGAGAGTAGAGGTAAAGATTTTCAAGAATACAAGAAGAAAATAGTTGACTCTTCAGTAAAGGAAGATCAAAGCTCCAAGCTTAAGGTAGGTAAATTAGTTGAATCCATAGTTACGGAATGGAAAAAGAAATATGTCCAAAATATTTATAGTTCTCTTCAGGAAATAGCTACCGATAGCCGTCTTAATCAGCCCATAGGTATCAAAATGCTCCTTAACTCCTCTTTCTTAGTGGATAAAAATAAAGAAAAAGATTTTGATAAAAGAGTGAACGAATTAGCCCAAAAATATGAGAATAAATTGAAGTTTAAGTATGTCGGTCCTGTTCCACCTTATAATTTCGTTAATATAAAATTAAAAGGATTTTAAGGGGGGCATAAAAAATGGCTTTTATTATTGATGATTTATTGTTGTTGCCCTTCAATTTGGCAAAAAAGGTACTTGAGGGGATAATAAATGAAGTTGATAAAGAGCGACTGATAACCAAAGCAGGAGTTATGGAAAAACTTAAGGAGTTTCAACTGCTCTTAGATGAAGGTAAGATCAGTGAAAAGGATTACCTTCAGATAGAAAAAGAATTAATACAAAGGTTAAAAGAAATTAAAAAAACGGAGGAATAAAAATGGCAAAGGAATTAGGAACTTTAATTGAAAAGGCACGTAGGGAGTTAAATAAATTGACCGGGCTGACCGCTTCTTCTACTGTAGGGGTTACCAAGGATGAAAAGGGATGGAATATATCTATTGAAATGGTAGAGAAACGTTCTATTCCCGATCAGATGGATATTTTAGCTTTATATGAAGTTCTTCTTGATGAAGATGGAAACCTTTTGAATTTTGAGCGAAAGTCCATGCGTAGGCGTATGGATTTAATGGAAAAAGAGTAATTTAAACGCACGGCTAAATAATAAATCTAACTGAGTGGAGCGAAGGAGGCAGAAAATGGTCATGGAGGCGACAAGGGATACAAGTGGTACTTTAGTTGATGTCATAGACCGTATCTTGGATAAAGGTCTGGTGATAAATGCCGATATCATTATATCTGTTGCTGGGGTGGAGCTTTTGGGTATCAAGATTCGGGCAGCATTGGCTTCGTTTGAGACTGCTGCCAAATATGGTTTGGAGTTTCCATCTGGTACCAATTACCAGACTGTAGCTTGGAAAGAGGCTATGGTAGGCAAAGAAGAATGTCCACAATGTAACAAACGAGTACCGGCAGAAGAACTTATAAATACCGGGTGTCCTTGGTGTGGCTGGTTACCTGCCACCAAAGCCAAGGCACTCAAGTCGGAGACGCGATAACAGAAAACAGAAAACAGAAAACAGAATACAGAGAATTCTGTCTTCTGACCTCTGTCCTCTGACTTCTGTCTTCTGACCTCTGATTAAAGGAGCGAAAGATGTCAATCGATATTGATACCGACAATCTAAAACACGGGGTTTTAGGTTTAGTCATTGCCTTAGTAGAAATAATTAAAGATGCTCTTAACCTCCAGGCAATGAAGCGTATGGAGGGAGGCAGTTTATCTGAGGAGGAGATGGAGAGACTCGGGGAAGCCCTTATGGATTTAGATGTTGCTATTGAAGAGATAAAAAAGGAACAGGGTGTTACTGAATCAGTTAAATCCGTAAGAGATGGGCTGGATAGCATTGTGGATGAGGTATTAGACAAGATGATAAATCCCGAAAGGTGGAAGAAAGAGGCGGAGGAGAAAGGAATTTAAAATGGCTGAAGCAAGATATCTTTATTGTATAGTCGAGGGGAATGAAAAGATAACCCTTGGTAATATTGGAATAGAGGGTAGTAGCGTTTACACTATCCCCTATCAAGATTTAAGTGCTGTAGTTCATAATTGTCTATCAGAACCATATAAATCAGATGACCAGGAAAAGGTTAAATTATGGTTAACTACTCACGCGAAAGTTGTGGAGATTGCCTGGGAAAGATTTGGCACGGTTTTACCCCTGGGATTTGATACCATCATTAAGGGTGAAGAGGGTGTTGTCCCCGATGAGAACATAAAGAAGTGGTTAAAGGGTGATTACGAAAACTTAAAACAAAAACTGGCTAAGCTCAAAGACAGAGCTGAGTTTGGAGTGCAGGTATTTTGGGACCCCAAAACTATCAGCGAAGGGCTCATTGAGACAAACTCTGAGATTAAGAAATTGAGTGAGGAGATAAAATCCAAATCAAGGGGCTTAGCTTATATGTATAAGCAGAAATTAGAGAACTTATTAAAAAAAGAGATAGAAAAAGAAGCAGATAGATATTTTAAAGATTTTTATGAGCAGATTAAAAGGTGTGTCGACCAAATTAAAGTAGAAAAGACCAAAAAACTTGAAGAAGATAAACAAATGCTGTTGAATCTCTCTTGTTTGCTTTTTAAGGGAAAGAGTAAAATACTGGGTGAAGAACTAGAGAAAATTGACCATCTAAAAGGATTTTTTGTTCGTTTTACCGGTCCCTGGCCACCGTACTCATTCGTCTAACGACGAATGAGGGTTTACGGCAAGAAACCACAAATCGTAAACAGTCCCGAGCAAAAGCGAGGGACGGGTAAACTGTAAACCACCGACTGAGTGGAAGCGAAGGAGGAAAGATGGAACCATCAAGAGATACACACGCAACTTTAGTAGATCTGTTAGATCGAATTTTAGATAAAGGATTGGTAATTAATGCAGATATTATTATTTCAGTGGCTGGCATTCCTTTAATCGGTGTCAATTTAAGGGCAGCATTGGCGGGAATGGAGACAATGCTGAAATATGGGGTGATGCAGGCCTGGGATGAAAAAAGTAGGGCTTGGGAAAGAGAACATCGGAAGAAAAATGTCCTTTCTTTAGTTGAAGGAGAAGAAATTACCCTGAAAATGTATGGTTCTTATTACTATAGTAAAGGGATATGTAATGCCTGGAGACCAGGCTATTTTTATTTAACTAATAAAAGGCTTATTCTTTACCGTCAAGATTTTGATGAAATCACCTTTCAGACACTATTAGAAGAAATAAAGGCATTGGTAGCGAGAGAGGAGGCGCATTTGGTTAAAGGAAAGAAAAAACAGGTACTTTATCTTATAGATAAACAGGATCAAGTGCATCGGCTTAGTGCAGTAGAAATAAATCAGTTAAAAGATGCTATTGAGCAAAATTTAGCAACTATGGGACTTTCTTTAGAGGCCAGCCTTATACTTCCGGAGTTTGAAAGTGAGGAAACCGAAACCTGTCCCCAGTGCGGCAAACCCGCCCTGGCAAAAGAACTATTAGAAGAAGGCTGCTCAAGCTGCGGCTGGGTTAGCCCGGTTAGCCCGAGACTAAAAAAGATGACAGAAAACAGAAGAAATAATAATTTAACATCTGTCTTCTGAAAACAGATAACAGAAGACAGAAAACAGATAACAGAAGACAGAAAATTATGACTTCTGACTTCTGTCCTCTGATTAAGAAGGGAGTAATATTATGTCCGGATCAAGAGGTGAAGATTCTTATGAAGGAGTTGGCAATCAAGGCAAAGAATCGGTTTTATCCGAAAGGCTTGCCTTTACCGGTAGAATAGCTGCCAGTATAGCTCATGAGATAAGAAATCCGCTTGGCAACGTGTCTTTAGCGGCCCAGCAGCTTAAGAAGGCCTATAGCGAAGATAGCCCCTGGTCCAAACATATTGAAGTTATTATTAGAAACACGGAGAGGATTAACTTTTTGATCACCGAACTCCTCAACTGTGCCCGACCACCGGAACTTAACATCCGTCCCCATGAGATGCATGGGATTATAGAAAACGTTTTGGATTCGATAAGGAGCAGTCTTTCCACACAATGGATAAAGGTGATTAAAAAATATGACGCTAAGCCGTCAATAATAAATGTGGATAAGGAACATATCAACCGGGTATTCTTGAACGTGGTAATTAATTCTGTTGAGGCCATGCTTAAAGGCGGCACAATGACCATCAATACCAGTATTGAAGGGGACTTTATGGTGGTGAAGATTCAAGATACCGGGGTAGGTATCCCCGAAGAAGATATTATCAGGATATTTGATCCTTTTTTTAGCACTAAGCGAATGGGAGTAGGCCTGGGTCTATCCATAGTTTACGGGATTGTGGTAAGTCACGGCGGGGAAATAAGTGTAGAAAGCATTTGGAAAAGGGGTTCTGTCTTTACTATATTTTTGCCCATAAAATAGAAGTCAGAAGACAGAAGACAGATTACAGAAAACAGAAGACAGAAAATTCTGATTTCTGACCTCTGACCTCTGACCTCTGTTTTCTGACTTCAATCCAAAAGGAGAGGTTATGTCAGAGCTAAAATACGATGTGAGAAGAGGGGCGGATACCTACAGATCAATCTATCACTCCAAGCTGAAAAGCTGGATTTTAAATGGTATTATCAAACCAGACGAAGCACTGGTATGGAGAAGCGGTCTTTCGGGCTGGCGCAAACCCGAAGAACTTGAAGAGCTGATACCCTTTTTTGAACAGAGGGAACAGGCACGATTAAGAAGGAAAAAGGAAGAACTAAGGCCGATCCCGCACCCCAAAAGGCAGATAAAGAATGTTTTGATCGTGGATGACGAAAAAGACTTGTGCTGGCTCTTAACCAATACCTTACAAAACAAAGGATATAATGTATCAGTTGCCCATAGCATAATTAAAGGCATAGCCTGTTTAAAGAAGAAGGTGCCCAATTTGGTATTATTAGACCTAAAGTTACCTGACGGGAATGGAATGGATATGCTTCCCGAAATAAAAGCGGCAGCCCCGCAGGCATTAGTAGTCATGATTTCCGCTTACGGCAGTGAAGAAAAAAGGGCAGAAGCGAATAATCAGGAGGGGGTTCACGGTTTCATTGACAAGCCGTTTACTGAGGAAAAGATATTGGAAACTATAGCACAGTTTCAAGAGAGGAATAACCATTGAAAATGAGGAATTAGGGATTATCAATTGCGAGAGAGAGCACAGGAAGTAAAAGAGGAAAGTAATCTTAATATGAGAAGAGATTTAGATACTATAAGAAAACCAGTTAGTTTACCTTTACTACCGGGCGAGGAAGTGATTAAGTATTATACGGCAAGCTACGATATCGGGAGTTCACTTGCTTCATCTTGGAGACTGGGTAATTTATACTTTACCAATAAAAGACTGCTTTTTGTTCAGGGAAGAAAGATACTATTCAAGGTTCTACTCAGTCAAATAAAGACTATAAATATAGTAAAGAGGGAATGGATTTTGGGCAAGAAAGTAAAACAACTTAATATAGTATCTGAAGGCAGGAGAGTGCCCTATATTGCCATAAAAGATCCTGAGAATTGGAAAAAGGCAATTGAGGAGAGGACGCCGGAGTCACAATCTACCTCTTCTGATCCACAGCCCACAGCCTCTAACGCGCAATCTGATGAAGTAATTTTAAAGGAAAAGGGTGGTTATTTAACTCCCGGTCAATCAAGGTGGTGGCTGGGAACTCTTCTTCTTACCTCTAAGAAACTCACTTTTTTTACCTATAAATCGGGATTTGTATGGGAGACACCACTCAGCAGTATAAAGGATTTAAGAATAGAAAAAAGGGTTTACGGAGTTAGTCAAAGTGATACTATCTGTGTAGTATGTGAATCTTCTGGTGAATTATCAAAAGCATGGATTATATCACTTAATTTAGAGACCTGGAGAAAAGAACTATATCAGAGAATATTACTAAAAGTAGACCGGGAGACCTTAAATAAAATTATTACCGAATTGGATGCCGATTCAAAAGAGATACTTATGTGTCTTTATGAGAACAGACACGCCAGGATCGACACCTTAGCCAAGCTCATAGAGGCTCCTACCCATATGGATATTTTACTTAAAATAAGGGAGATTATAAATCCCACCGCTGAAAAGATAATCGGCTATCCTATACTCTTATTCGAGAGTTCAAAAGTTGACCGGGAAACTGGCGAGAAAGTTACCTTTAGTTGGTGGCTCGCCGGTCAGCCTCATCAAGAGAGAGAGGAACCACTTCTGGACATATTTGATGAGGACGCTGAACTAATAGTCTATTTAGAGCTGTTGGGTATTAAAGAAGATAAGTTACGGTTAAGTGTGGCGAATAATAAACTTATTATTGATGCAGATAAAGATTATCATCAAGAAATTTCTCTTCCCGTAGTGGTTAATACCAATAGTTTTACCAAGAGGTATAAAAATAATATATTGGAAGTCAGGTTAAAAAAAGCAGATTACAAAACAGTTTAAAAGCAACCAAGATAGAATAAATAATAATAAACTGAATAATTATATATATAACTGAAATCATTGATGATATAGGTAAATTAGAGAAGGATTTTGAAATATTGGCGAAAAAATACTTACCTGGAGGTACTACTTATGATTCAAGAAAAAGACAAATATCGTTTACTGATAGAAAATCTGCCTGATGGATTAGCTTATTGTAAAATGGTCCGGGATAACACCGGAAAACCGGTGGATTATATCTTCTTAGAGATCAACTCCTTCTTTGAGGCCCTGACCGGGTTCCCAAGAGACCATATTATTGGTAAAAAGTTGACAGAAGTACGTCCGGGAATTGAGGACTTAAGCTTTGATTGGATAGGCGTCTTCGATCGAGTAACAGCTATTGAACCCGGTCAGAACATCCGTTTCCAACAGTACCTTAACCAGCAAGATCGCTGGTACGAAATAACCGTCTACAGTTACCAGCCTGGCTATTTCGCCGTGGTCTTTCATGACATCACCGAGCGCAAGCAGGTGGAGGATGAGCTGCAGGAGAGCGATAAAATATTCAAAGAGTTCATGGAAAACAGTCCGAATTATGTGTTTTTCAAAAATGATAAAATCCAAGTAATTCGATTGAGCAGTAATTATGAGAAAATGTTAGGGAAACCGATGCATGAATTGCTTGGCAAAACCATGGATGACCTATTTCCGTCTGACCTTGCAAAAAGTATGATTGCCGAAGACCTGCGTGTCTTAAATGAAGGAAAGCAAATAACGGTTGAAGAAGAATTAAACGGGCGGTTTTATACAACCATAAAATTCCCAATACTTGTTAACGGAAAACATCGCTACCTTGTCGGTTACACGATGGACATCACCGAGCGCAAGCAGGCAGAACTTCTTATATTGATTCAGCGAGACCTGGCTCTGGCGATAAGTTTCAGCCACCAAATAGATGAAGCATTATCGAAATGCCTGGATACTATGCTCCAGCTTTCGGAAATGGATTGCGGCAGAATTTATCTTATTGACCAGGCTAGCGGTGATTTAAACCTCATCTGTCATAGAAACCTTTCCCCCGCCTTTATAAAAAGCGTATCGCATTATAGAGCGGATTCAAACTATGCCTGCCTGGTACTGCAGGGGAAACCGCTCTTTACCCGCTACCCAGAGTTTGATCTTCCCCTTGATGAGGTTAGAAAAGCGGAAAAGCTGCAGGCTTTCGCAGTACTTCCCTTGATTTTCGAGAACCAGGTGATTGGCTGTCTGAATCTTGGCTCCAAGAAATTAGAAGATGTTTCTGAGATAAATAGACAGGTGCTAAAAATCGCCGCTACCTTGATGGGAGAAGGGATTACCCGTTTAAAGATAGAAGAAGAACTTAAGCTAAGTTATCAGAATTTGCAAAAGGCTATGAAGAGCACTATCCAGGCGATAGCTTTAATTTTGGAGAAAAGAGACCCCTACACCACTGGACACCAAAAACGAGTGACTAAACTTGCCTGCGCTATAGCTGAAGAAATAAGCCTTTCCCCAGATAAAATGGAAGGACTTTATATAGCGGGGATTATTCACGATATTGGCAAGATAAACGTTCCGAGTGAGATTCTCAGTAAGCCCGGCAGGTTGAGCGAGATAGAATTGAGCCTTATCCAAATTCATCCTCAGGTCGGTAGTGATATATTAAAGGGAATGGAATTACCCGGGGAGGTTTCCTCCATCGTACTTCAACATCACGAAAGGATGGATGGTTCCGGCTATCCTTCTGGTTTATCCGGTGAAGCTATTCTTCTGGAAGCCCGAATATTAGCGGTAGCAGACGTAGTTGAGGCTATGGCTTCTCACCGACCTTACCGGCCAGCTTTAGGCCTGGATAAGGCCTTGGAGGAAATAACCAAGAACAAGGGTAAACTCTATGACCCCAGGGTCGTGGATGCTTGTTTGAAGCTTTTCAAGAAGAAAGGATTCCAGTGGGAAAATAAATAGGGACACATCCCATTTTATTAATTAATATTTACTTTCAATTAAAAAAAGGGACAGGTCATTTATTTTAAAAAAATTACTTGCAAAGAGGTACTACTTATGATTCAAGGAAAAGACAAATATCGCTTACTGATAAAGAATCTACCTGATGGATTAGCTTATTGTAAAATGGTCCGGGATAACACCGGAAAACCGGTGGATTATATCTTCTTAGAGATCAACTCATCCTTTGAGGCCCTGACCGGGCTTCCAAGAGACCATATTATTGGTAAAAAGTTGAAAGAAGTACGTCCGGGAATTGAGGACTTAAGCTTTGATTGGATCGGCGTCTTCGATCGAGTAACAGCTATTGAACCCGGTCAGAGCATTCGTTTTCAACAGTACCTTAACCAGCAAGATCGCTGGTACGAAATAACTGTCTACAGCGACCAGCCCGGCTATTTCGCCATGGTCTTCCGTGATATCACCGAGCGCAAGAAGGCGGAGGAGGCGCTGCGGAAGAGCGAAAGGTTAATTTCTAAACTGATTCAAAATTCCCCTGATATGATCGTGCGTTTCAATAGCAACCTGCAGCATATTTACTGTAATGAGACGGTTGAGCGTCTATTAGGCATACCCGCAGATTTTTTTATGGGAAAATCGTTCTTAGATTTTGAAATGCCCGGTATATCGCGGGAGCAGTTAGTGATT
>JBBRDV010000027.1:0-17327 GCA_038203565.1 Atribacterota bacterium | reverse complement strand
ACTGTGCAACCTATCTGCTGCATCTCTTACGTTCAATTTTTCTACTTCAGTATCCCTTTTAAACTGCTCGATAAATTTACTGACACTTTTCATCACCCCATCTTCCGGTAAAAAAGCCAGACCAGTTACAATTACCCCTATCCTTTTGTTTAATTGGAAAAGTTTGGAAGCATTATCGCTTCCGATGCGAGCTATCCCTTTTCGGTTGCGGTAGGATTGCCGGCTGTCAGCAGCTAGAACAATTCCTTCCGGGGTGGTAGTGTTTATTCCTAATGACATATGATCATCTCCATCTTAAAAATATTTTTTACTTTTCCCTTTTTTCTTCCTGGATAATTTTAATCAGCCTTAATAATATTTCTATCCGCGGATGAGCATTCATCTGTATAAATATATCCAACGCCTCTTGATAATACTTGATTGCTTCTTCGGGTTTACCTAAAGTAATATAAATCAGGCCGATGTTTCCCAAATTAGTGGCTACCCCTTCTTTATATCCTATTTTTTTATTTATAACTAGTGCTTTTTGATAATCATTTAGGGCTTGATCAGTTTCTCCTAAATTACTGTGAGCCAGGCCAATATTATTAAAAACATTGGCTATTCCTTCCTGGGATTTATTCTTTTCATTCATCTCTAAGGCTTCTTGAAAAAGCTTTAATCCTTCTTCAGGTTTTCCTGAATCAGTATATATTATTCCAATATTGGTCAGACTGTTGGCTATGGCTTGTTCATCTTTGAATTTCTGACTAATCTCTAAGGCCTCTTTTTGGCAGTTTAAGGCTTCATCATATTTACCTAATTCATTGTATAGGGTACCTATATTGTTAAGACTATGGGCAACACCTTGTTCGTATCCGAGCTTTCTGTTAATCTCCAAGGCCTGCTGATAATATTCTAATGCTTCATCTGGTTTGCCTAAGTTATGGTAGATGTTTCCGATATTGCCGAGGGCAGCTGATTTGGCTGGCAATTTCGCAATTTTATTTTCTGCTCTTTTTAAAATATTTAATGATTCTTTAAAATGCTTTTCCGCTTCGTTCAGTTTAGATAAAAAATAATAACAGTTGCCAATAAGGATATTAAAGCCAATTTTATCTTCCTCGGGGATACTTAAATCATGCAGACATTTTTCATATACTTTAATAGCTTCTTCAAATTTATATTCTTTCTCATGGTTTTGTCCTGAGCGGAAAGATTCTTTTAATAAAGGATTTCTTTCCAGGACATCAGTCACTGTTCCCGGTATGTTTCTGTCGAATAATTCCTGCCTTTGGTATAGACGATTATATAGGTCTTCTCTTTTAGTCTTTTCTTCTTTATTCTTTTTATCCTTTATGATTAAATATAGATCAAATACGAGTATTAAAGCACAGACAATCCATAGCCCTATTTTCATTTCTGCGGGTATATTTTTTAGGGTAAAGATGCCGGCAGCAAATATTAATGGTCCTGCTATTGAAATAATATTTATAAATAAATTCATATTTTTATCTCCTTTGAGTAATTTTGATCAGGGTGAATTTTGTTGTTATATTTTAATATTCGATAAAAGTTTAGAAAATCCTTTTTTTTGTGAAAAATATTTTTAAAATAAAGAAAAAAGTAATCACTCATCCTCTCAATAGAGAGGTGAGAGAAATATAGCTATACCATGAATGTTATGAAAAGATTATGATTAAATTTATTCTATAAAATAAATTAAAAAAAGAAGGGAGAGGATAAATTTAAAAAGACAAGCCAAGAAAAACCTTTGGGGATGGAAATTAGTAGGGATTTTGATGGTGGTGTTTTCGGTGATAATTGTCCAAGCGGATAAGATTTTACCTGCAAAAAATAAATTATCTGTTGATAAAATACTAAATTCTTAAGGGATTAGAGATTACCGCGCTCCCTGCGGTCGCTCGCAATGACATTTCTATTTTTCTAAAACTTTTACTTCTTCATCTTTCTCTATTTTAATATTTTTTACCTGATAATTGGTTAGATATACTCCGCTGACTACGAAGATTGCCCCGATAACAAGAGAAGAAGATAATTTTTCGTGGAGAATTAGAATGGCCATCAAAGTAGCAAAGATGGGCACAAAATTAATAAATATTCCAGCCCGAGAAGGGCCAATTTTATCAATTCCTTCATAGAACCAGGTAAAGGCTAAAACAGTTCCCAAAAATCCTAAAACAAAAACACTCAACCATACTTCTAAACTATATTGCATAAAATTTTGAAGCACTCCTTCCTGATAAGCGGGTAAAATTAAAATTAAAGTTCCGGCTAGGCAGGCATAGGTTATGGCTATAATTGGCTTTAGGTCTTTCATTATAATTTTACCAAGCACCGTAAAGGAAGCCCAACAGACCACACATCCCAATATAAATAATTCCCCCCATCCAATATTGCCTTGTAAAATAACCTGGAGATTGCCCTGAGAAATCACTATTAATGCCCCGGTTAGAGAAAGAATAATCCCTGTAAATTTAAATTTAGTAAATTTATCTTTAAATATCAACACCGAAAGTATAGTAATTAGGGAGGGATTCAAAGAAACAATCATGGATGCCCTGCTGGCTGTAATATGTTTTAATCCCGAGAAAAAGAGGAAATTATAACCCACAATCCCGGTAAGTGCGAGAGCTATAACCAATAAGAATTGTGAAAAGTTAACCCGGGGGAATTTACCATAAATTTTAAAGACAAATAAAACCAAAAAGAAAGAAGCTAATAGGAAGCGTAAAAAAGCTGAAGTGAAAGGAGGTAGGTTTGCTGCCATTATCCTCCCGGCAATAAAGGTGCCTCCGAAGAATAAGGCTACCAGAAATAATTTTATATAAGTAGTATTGTTTTTTAAGAAAGTTTTCAAAATATCTCCCTACGATTATTTACCCACTATAAATCCGCCATTTTGTCTAAAGCATCCCCTTTTAAACGATAAATGATCCATTCTTTCATAGGCTTTGCACCCATGTGGTCATAATATTTTCGAGCAGGATTCCATTTTAAAACAATCCATTCCATTCTCATACATTTGTGTTCTTTAGCAATATGGGCACAATATTTAAATAAGGCAGTGCCAATTCCTTGTCCCCGATATTCCTCAGAAACATATACATCTTCTATATAAAGACCTGGCCGCCCCATAAAAGTAGAAAAATTATAAAAATATAGAGCATAACCTGCGGGCTTTCCTTCAATTTCTGCTATAAGAACTTGGGCATATGATTTATCTCCAAAGAGGGTTTCTCGGAGAATATTTTCAGTAGCAACTACTTCTTTAGACATTTTTTCATATACTGAAAGTTCCTTAATAAATTTAAGAATTAAGGGGACATCATCTATCGCCGCCTTTCGGATATTAAGGTTAAGCTTTTCAAATTTTTTCATAAACATTCCTCTTTATCATCTACATTTATACTCCTTTTAGTCCAATTTCTTCGGCTACTTCCTGCATGCCGGCTATGGTATCATCAATGACATCAGACAATTCCATTCCTAACATCTGGGCGCCCTTTTCAATAATTGTTCTATCTACACCGGCAGCAAATCTTTTATCTTTCCATTTCTTCTTCACTGATTTTACTTTTACGTCCATAACACTTTTGGATGGTCGAACCAAAGCAGTAGTTACCACCAGACCGGTAAGCTCGTCTATAGTATAGAGAACTTTTTCTAATTCTGTTTTTGGTTCAGTCTCTGAACAGAGTCCCCAACCATGGCTCACTACTGCTCGTATATATTCTTCAGGCCAACCCTTTTCTTTCAGTATTTCCTCGCTTTTATGACAATGTTCCTCGGGAAACTGCTCATAATCAAGATCATGAACCAGACCGATGATGCGCCACTTTTCTTCATCTTCTCCCCGCTTGCGGCCAAAATAGCCCATAACTCCTTCTACCGCCAATGCATGTTTTATCAGGCTATCGCTTTTATTATATTCGGTAAGCAGCTGGTAAGCTTCCTCTCGAGTTGGGACTTTTGAACTCATATTATTTCCTCCTGTTTACGTCGTTTTTTACAGGAACAGGGGGACGAGAACGGAGAACCGTCCCCTGTTTTTTTTAAAATTTTACTTCAACGTTTTCTCTTTCTTCTCCTTCTGTTTTAAAATAAGGCCTGCTGGTAAAACCGAACAGATTGGCAACTATTGAAGTTGGTACTTGGACTATCACTATATTATATTTCATAGCAGTATCATTATAGAATTGTCTTGAATAGCTTATCTTATCTTCGGTATCTTTCAGTTGTGCTTGTAAATCCAGGAAGTTTGCATTGGCCTTTAAATCCGGATAATTTTCAGCAACTGCAAATAATCGACTCAGGGCACCGGCTAGCTCTGAATTTGCTCCTAATTTTTCTTCCGGTGTTGTTGCTGATAAATATTTGGTTCTGGATGCAGTAACTTCTTCTAATGTTTCTTTCTCATGCTTGGCGTATCCTTTTACAGAGCTTACCAGATTAGGAATTAAATCAAACCTTCTTTTTAGCTGAACATCGATCTGTGCCCAGGAATTATCTATTCTACCTCTCAAGGTTACCAGTTTATTGTAAGTTAAAACCCCCCATGCTACAATCAGAATAAGAAAAATCATTATAAAACTCATAAAAACACCCCTTTCTCTTTTTTTATTTTTACAAATTATTTAAAAAGCGCCGGCACCGCCTCCGCCACCGCCACCGCCACCTCCAGAGGAGAAACCGCCGCCGGAACCAGTTGAAGAACTTGTCGTGGTAAAAGCCGAACTGAATACTGAATCAAAAGACTTGAACATACTATTATTCAATCGTCCGCTTCTATCAGTCATAAAGTATAAGTAGGTAGAATTCCCTAAGGATATATCCTGATTACTTATGACCAGTTTTAATTTTGAAATGACTTTATCTGCCACTCCCAGAGAGATAGCGTAAACCAGATAATGCTCCCAAACTACTATAGAAGGGATTTCGTAATCCTTCATATTGCTAAAATGTAATAAGAATTGCTTAAATGCCCTCCATTTGGTATATTCATTAACTCCCGTCTGAGTCTTTTTTCTTAATACTGCTCCATAGACTATCACCGCAAAACCAGTGAAGATGACAGTAAAAAATAAGGGTATTAGAATAAATATCTGTACTCTTAACAGGATCCCTAGAACAAACAATAAAAATATGGCAGCCAATTCCATTAAAAATACCTTACCTGCGGCTCTCAATCCTTCTTTCGATTCACCAAAATAATTGTATTTTTTAAATTCCTCTCCCACTTTTTTCACCCATTTATAATAATTGCTCCGAAAACTGTTCTGGGTTTTTGATGCCTTAGCATAATCTTGTATTTCTTTTAGAGTTACACTCGTTCCATCACCGATAGAATAAAAAAGCCATTGGATTAAATATGATTCATGTTCTTTTAAATTCTTGGTATCACTCTTGATTAATATAAATTTATAATCTTTCTTTCTTCCTAATTGAATTTCTTCAATCTTTAAATATTTTTTACGCACCAGGTCCATCAAAGTTGCCATAATATCTTTACTACCTACCCCCTGGATACTCATTAATTTACTTAAAACTGCGGGTGTAATATCCTGGGGTAATTCACGGTAATAATCCATTTCAACTTCGGGTTTAAGTTCCCTATCATATTTAAAATAAAGCCGAATAGCCTGGAATATATTAAATAAAACTGCCAATGGAATTAATAAGATAACTATGATGTTGAACCCTTTCCCTCGATCTGCTTTTTTAGCCCATCCTAATTCCTCTTTCATTATTTCAGCAAATTTATTCTGATTAATTATTTTTCTACTATCAGGAATCATACTGGTAGGAAATAAAATTCTTGCTTCCACCATTTCTCCTGAAGACAATCCAAAAATCTCATATGCTATTTTTCCGTCCTCCAGGATAGATACTTTTCCATTTAAGGGACCATGTCCAAACACTTTCAATTCTTCTGCTGAGACTTCTGCAGACGGAAGCTCTACTTCTATCTTCATATGTCCGATGGGGGAAGTATTGGACTGATCAAAAAATTTCCAATAAAATTCTGCGGTATCATTATATAAAGTTGCAACATTTTTTAACTGGTATTCCAGTAAAAACAATTTTCTTTCATTGCTGGATGTATCGTAAATTTTATAAGTGACCGTATCCCCTGTAGTGCTTTGGTCATAATTTAATTCTTTATCCGTGGGGAGATATTCAGAAGCCTTGAAATACTGCAGCCCATCCGATCCTTTTGTTCCTATAGTCCTTATTATGCCATTAAAATCGCCATCAAAATCATACTCAAAAATTTCGCTTACCTTAATATCACCATTTTCTAATATCTTTACCCGTGCTTGATAATCAGTTATTTCAAAACTCTGCTCCGCATAAATAAGCAAATTAGTAAAAGAAAATATTATTATAATGATTAATAATATGAAACCTATGGTCAATTTTGATTTAATTTCCCTCACCCCCTGAATTAATATGAAATAATATTAATATTTTGCTCACTTTAAATAGCTCATTAATTCTTTATTAAAATAGTTTCTTTAAATATATTCTATAAAATAGTTTTAAAATCCTCTTTTTTATTTAAAATATTTTTCTTTTTTTTAAAAGTCCTCATCTCCCCCAAACATTCACAATGATTACCCCGGCCAGAGCAAGAAACCCTCCCGTTAATGATAAAAAGAAAGGTATTTCTCCTAACCATATCCAGGCAATTAATATGGCTAATACCGGAGATAAATAAAGATAACTCCCGGCTAAAGAAGCTGGGATTCGGGAAAGGACATAGGCCCAGGTAATATAAGCCAAGGCAGCCGGGAAAATACCCATATAAATAATGGCAAGTGTTGCCTCAATCGGTGCACTTTTTATATTTTGAAATAGGCCTCGTGAAAAAAATAATTGAAAAAAAGTTCCATTAGGTTAGCATATTTAAAGCTTAAATAGCAAATATAAGCACATCACATTTCTATTAATATGCTGATTTAAAACAAAAACTCTATCGGAGTTTACTTTTCTTTTCTATCACAATCTCCTTCTGTCTTTCTTTCTTCTTTAAATTCTTCTCCACGTAAAAGGCTTTTCCGGTAAAAGGGTCTCTTTCAGTATAATACATTAAAGTTGAATAGGTTGAAGGAGTGGGAGTAAATATCTGAACCTGTTCCGGATTGAGCTTTAGCTCTTTAGAGGTATATTCTTTTAATTTGTACATATCTCCTTCCCTGCATCCCGGATGAGCGGCAATTAAATAATAGGTTAAAAATTGTTTCTTTTTCTCTTCTTTATTTATCTGTAAAAATTTATCTCTAAATCTTTTTAAATATCCCTGGTCGGGTTTACCCATTTTTTCTAAAACATTATTTTCCGTATGTTCAGGGGCAATTTTCAACTGGCCGGAGATGTGATACTTAACTAATCCGCGTAAATACTTTTCTCCATATTTTTGGTCACCTAATAACATATCATAGCGTATCCCTGAAGCGACAAAAACCTTTTTTACCCCCTCAATCCGCCTTATCTTATTTAAAATTTCCATCTGTTTTTTATGATTTATCTTTAGACTCGGACAAAACTGCGGATATAAACACCTCTTATCAGTACAGCTTCCCGACTTTAATTTCTTCTGACATTCTATCCCGTACATATTGGCGGTAGGTCCGCCCACATCCAAAATATATCCCTTAAAATCCACCAATTTAGTTAATAATTTTGCTTCTCTTAAGATCGACTTTTCGCTCCTTCCCTGGATAACTTTGCCCTGATGAACGGTTATAGAGCAAAAATTACACTCCCCATAACAGCCGCGGTGAGTAGTAATAGAGAATTTTATGGTCTTTAGGGCTTCTACTTCTCCTTCTTTTTTATAATAAGGATGAACTTCTCTTTCGTAGGCTAAATTATGAATCTCATCCAGTTCCTTTTGGACAAGAGGATAGTTGGGGGGGTTTTGAATTAAATATCTGCTATCCTGCTCTTGACATAATCCCTTGGCAGTTAGAGGGTCATTATTTAAATAAAAAGTATGAAACATAGAGATAAATTTTTTCTTATCCCCTTTAACTTCCTGGTAAGAAGGGAGTATGGTATATTCTTCTCTGAAGTGTGGAGAGATATAACATATCCCTCTGATATCTTTCCAGTCCTTGCCGGTTTTTAAATTGAGAGCTAACTTTAAAACAGACTTTTCTCCCATGCCATAGACCAAAATATCGGCCTTGGCATCAAAAAGTATCGCCCTTCTTATCTTGTCATCCCAATAATCATAATGGGCTATTCGGCGCAGGCTCGCTTCTATTCCCCCCAGAACGATTGGAACAGTATTTTTAAAATATTTTCTTATCAGATTAGAATAGACTATGGTTGCCCGATCAGGCCGCTTAGTATTTTTTCCTCCGGGAGTAAAATCATCTTCCCTCCTTCTCTTCTTCAGGGCTGTATAATTAGCCACCATCGAATCTACCGAACCGGCAGTGACTCCCCAAAAAAGAGCAGGCTCTCCCAGTCTGGTGATATCTTTTTCACCCTCTATAGCTGGCTGAGCGATAATTCCCACCTTATATCCTGCGGCATAAAGCACTTTTCCTATAACCGCTGCTCCGATGTAAGGACTGTCTAGATAAGTATCCCCGGTTACAATAATTACATCCAGCTTATCCCAGGATAATTCTTTCATCTCTTCTCTGGTGGTGGGTAAAAACATCTACAGTCTCCTTAGTTCATTCATTAAATTTCCATAACCTTCATATTCTACATCCCCTTCTTATTCCAACCTCAATAAATAGCCATTATTTTTTAACCAATCTTTATGTTCTTTATATTCCGGGTCTAAGATTCCCACTTTATTCCAAAATGCCTTTGAATGATTTTTCACTTCAAGGTGTGCGAGCTCATGAATAACAACAGAATCTATGATAGGTAAAGGAGCCATAATTAATCGCCAGGAAAAACTTAGATTGCCATGGTGAGAGCAAGAACCCCATCTCTTTTGTGCATGAGTGATATTTATTTTATTATATTCAAATCCCCTTTTTTGTGCATATAATTTAATCCTCTCAGATATGGTTTCATAGGCTCTTCTCTTATACCAAAGAATAAAAATATTCTTCGCGTAGGATAAATATTTTTTTGAAAGTAAAAATTCATCTTGAAGATCCAGTAGAATTTCTCGATTATCCACTAACTTTAAATGGTAATAATCCCCCAGATAAAGGAATCTTTCTCCACTGACAAATTCCTTTTTATTAAATTTCAAATTCCTTAACTTAACTTCTTTTTGCGTTTTCTCCAATCTTTCCTTATATTTTAAAACCATTTTATTTATCACTTCTTCACTGGCATGAAAAGGCGCTCTCACTATTAATACAGCATCTTCATTTATATACATCGCAATACTTTTTCTCTTTGAACGTATTATCTTTTTAATTTTTATGATTCTACCTCCTGAGGGAGCTGCCTGCTTTTCAAAGAAAAAATACGCAGAAGTTGCATCATTGTCCCAATGATACCCCGAATTCAAAAGCTTTGTGGAGCAGTTCTTCTCGCTTTCTGGCACCTTCTCCATGGTCAGAGTCCGTAATAACTAAAGTATCTACTAACTCAACATTGGCGAAATATTTGCACCAGATTCTTAGAGATACCAGTGCGTGTTCAGGATTTTTTGATATGTTAGCCACCCAGATAAAGATACCTTTCTTTTTTTTCTTCAACCTCGACTTGAATATCAATTTACCATCCGGGAGTGTAACCATCTCCGCCAGGCAATTTGAGCGATCAATGAGCAATTTGAGCTGAGCGCTGAAGGAACTAAAATATGCAGGAGCCCCAATAACCAGAGCATCAGCGGTGGCAAGGGCATCATATATTTTTTCCATCCCATCTTTGTAGAAGCAATAATCAGGGGCGGGAAACCGGTCACAGGCTTGACAGGGCTTTATTTCCAGATCATTGAGGTAGATTTTTTCTGTTTCTGCACCGACGGACCGGGCACCTTCCAGGGCTTTTGTTACAAAGGTATCAGTGTTCATCTCTTTCCTGGGACTACTTACAATCCCCACAACTTTTAGAACCATCGTCTCATTCACTCCTTAATGCTCTTATTCTTCCCATTTTTTCAATAGTATACTGGCATTTTGCCCGCCAAATCCAAATGAATTGGAAATAGTATATTGTAAATTTTGATTCCTTCCTTGAAGTGGCACATAATCCAGATCACATTCCGGATCTTGCTCTTGCAGCCCTATGGTAGGAGGAATAAAACTTTCCTGCATGGCTTTAATACAGACAATGGCTTCTGCTGCCCCCGAAGCGCCAAGCATATGCCCGGTCATTGACTTGGTAGAACTTATCGGAATATCATATGCCTTTTCGCCAAATACCGTTTTTATTGCTTCGGTTTCGCATTTATCATTATAAGTAGTGCTGGTTCCATGAGCATTGATGTAAGATATCTCTTCTTTATTGATACCCGAATCATTAATAGCCATTCTCATTGCTCTTGCTCCGCCATTCCCTCCGGGTGCAGGAGAAGTTATGTGGTAAGCATCACAGGTAGTCCCATATCCTACTACCTCAGCATAAATATTTGCCCCTCTTTTTTGAGCATGCTCTAATGTTTCTAAAATCAATATACCGGACCCTTCTCCCATTACAAACCCTGTTCTTCGGATATCAAAGGGAATGGAAGCTTGTTCCGCTTTATTGTGAGTACACAAAGCTCCCATCGAGGTAAATCCGGCTAATGCCAGTGGAGTCATTGCTGCCTCAGAACCGCCGGCAATAATTAAATCCGCTTGATTCTGCTGTAAAATACGATAAGCATTCCCAATAGACGATGTACCGGAAGCACAGGCAGTTATTACAGTATCACATATCCCTTTTATTCCAAATTTAATAGCAATATTTGCTGCAGCAATATTGCAAAGAGCCATAGGAATAAAAAAAGGAGATACGCGTCCCGGCCCTTTTTCGATAATTTTTCGATTTTCTTTTTCAATAGTAATAAAGCCCCCTATACCGGTGCCTAAAATAATTCCCCAATTTTCCCGGGAATCGCCTTCATTGCTTAATCCTGCATCATTCACTGCCTCATTTGCAGCTACTATCCCCATCTGGGTGAACCTATCCATCCTTTTTAATTCCTTAGAATCCAAAACATCAGCAGGATTGAAATTTTTAATTTCTGCAGCTATTTTCACCTTAAATTCGGAGGTATCAAATGATTTAATAAAATCAATTCCACATTTACCTTTTTTTATATTTTCCCAGAAAGTTTTAACATTATTGCCTATCGGAGTAATTGCTCCCATTCCGGTTATAACAACTCTATTTTTCAAATCTTTCACTCTCCTTATATTACTAGTCTTCTATCAATATTTGAGCTACATTGTCCATTTTGATAATACAGCTCCCCAGGTTAATCCGCCGCCAAAGGCAACCATTATCACCCGATTCCCCGGGGAAAATATTTTTTTCTTGTGGGCTTCATCTAAAGCAAGCGGAATACTGGCAGAAGAAGTATTTCCAAAACGGTCTAAATTAATAATGAATTTTTCTCGTTCAATCTTTAGTTCCCGGGCAACATAATCAATAATGCGAATATTAGCTTGATGGGGAATAATATAATCAATATCGTCCATAGAAAGATTAGACTTATTTAGGACCTGGGAAATACTCTTTATCATTACTCTAATAGCAAATTGAAATACTTCTTTTCCGTTCATAGATATATTGCTAGATTTTCCATTATTATTTTGAACCTGCAAAAAAGGATTTTTTAAGGGAACTGCCGGAAGAGTGAGAGACTCCTGTAAATCTCCTTGAGAACCAGTATAAGTACAAATAATGCCCTCTTGGCTGGAACTCTTTAAAATTACTGCCCCGGCACCATCTCCAAAAAGTACGCAAGTATTCCGATCTGACCAATCAGTGACCTTTGATAAAACTTCTGCTCCTATTACCAGAATTGTCTTACTCTGTTTTGATCTGATAAATTGATCGGCTATCTGTAATCCGTAAACAAAACCAGTACAGCCTGCTGCTATATCAAAGCTGGGAATATCAACTAATCCTAATTCTGCCTGAACAAGATTAGCAGTTGAAGGCATAAAAAAGTCGGGGGTTATTGTAGCTAATATAATCATGTCGATCTCTTTTTTATCTATACCAGCATTTTTAATTGCTTCTGTTGCTGCTTTTGCGGCTATCTGATATGTCTTTTCTCCTGAGGAGATTCTTCTTTGTTTTATACCTGTTCGGGAGGTAATCCACTCATCGTTAGTCTCTACCATTTTGGAAAGCTCATCATTTTTTACAATTCTCTGGGGGACATAAGCGCCTGTGCTAATTATTTTTGAATAAACCATGTTACCTTCCTTTAATAATTCTTTATCTACAAAAATAAAGTTTCTAATACTTCATAAATACATAAATAGCCAATTTATTTATTAACTGCTATTATGACATATTATTATAAGCAAGTATAAATAATAATCCATTCCTTGTCAATGTTTTTTTAGAAAGATCTAGGGCATTTTTGAAGGGACTCGGCATACAAAAAAAGATATCTTCTAAAGCAGGAATTAATCAATAATTATTTATTGTATGAAGCTTTTTCATATTCTTCTGATAGATTTGCAATAAGTTCCTTAACTGAAATAAGCTTATCCACCCGATAAGCATTGCTTCCTGCAAAAGCAAATCCATCGTCAAATTTTCCTTGTTGGGCATTAGTTAGGGCAAGGGCGATGCAGTAAGGTGCATTTTTAAAATTACAAGTCTTTAAACATTTCCAGGGACACTTAAAAGGTTTTCTAACCCCGGATGAAACCTCTTCCAAAAATTTGTTCTTTATTGCTCTTCCCGGTAATCCAACCGGACTATCAATGATCATTAAGTCATTTTTTTGGCATTTAAAATAAGCTTCTTTAAATTTGATAGAAGCATCGCATTCATGAGTAGCCACAAATCTGGTAGCCATCTGCACTCCCTGAGCTCCTAACTGAATATATTTGTAAATATCTGCACCGGTATATATACCTCCTGCGGCAATTACCGGAATATTTTTATCAAATTCGTTTTCGTAAGGTTTTATCACGGAAATCACTTCAGGTAATATTTTTTCTAAAGCAAAATCCGGGTTATCAATCTGCTCTTTTTTAAAACCCAGGTGTCCGCCGGCTAATGGTCCTTCAACAACGACAACATCAGGCACGTAATGATAATTTTTTTGCCAGTATTGGAATATAATTTTTGCAGCCCGCGAAGATGATACAATAGGAACAACTTTAGTTATATTTTTTTTTAATTTATCAGGCACCAGCACTTCCAGACCCCTTAAAGGTAAACCTGCTCCAATAAATACTAAATCTGCCTTTTCCTCTACTGCAATCTTGACCATATCATAAAAATCCGAAAGAGCAGCCATTATATTTACTCCGATAATACCCTTGGTCATCTCTTTTGCTTTTCTTATTACTTTACGTAAAGCTCTTTTATTCGCCTGAGTAAAATTTTTAGCAAAGTCAGGTTCAAGCATACCTATCCCGGCAGTTCCTATAACTCCGATACCCCCTGCATTTGCCACAGCAGACGCTAAACTTGATAAAGAGATTCCCACAGCCATTCCCCCTTGAATAATGGGAATTTTCGCCTCCAAGTTACCTATTTTTAATTTGGGAATTTTTTTGAAGCTCATCTGTATAACTCCTTTGCAGATAATGATTTAATAAAATCAATACCGCATTCCTTGCCTATAACCTTCTCCTTAATATCAATAAAATATTGTTAAATTAATTTACTTTTTTCTAAAATTATTTTTTCCGCTTCTAAAAATATTTCTTCAATTATTTCTTTGCAGCTTTGCTCTTTTTTCACCAGACCGGCTGACTGTCCGGCCATTATCGAACCATAATCCATATCGCCTTCTCGGGCAGATCGATAAAGCGAACCTTTCCCTAATTCTTCATATTCTTCTAAAGAGGCATTTCTTTTTTCCATCGCCTGGAAATCCCTTGCCAACCTGTTTTTTATTATCCGAACCGGGTGACCGGTTGGCCTTCCGGTAACTATGGTGCTGGTATCTTTGGCAGCAAGTATCTTTTGCTTATAATTCGTATGAACATTACATTCATAAGCGACCAGAAACCTGGTACCTATTTGAAATCCCAAAGCTCCTAACATCCAGGCAGCTGCTAAACCGCGGCCATCGGCAATTCCTCCGGCAGCCAGAACCGGAATATTTATCGCATCTGCTACTTGAGGGATAAGAGTCATGGTAGTCAATTCCCCCACATGTCCTCCAGCTTCACCACCTTCTGCAATTACTGCATCTACTCCTGCTCTCTCCATTCGCACAGCCAGAGCAACTGAAGGAATTACCGGAAATACCAAAATATTATTTTCTTTCCACATTTTTATATATTTACCAGGGTTTCCTGCACCGGTAATTACTACTTTTACTCCTTCATCAACAGCTATGCGGGCAATTTCATCTGCATTAGGATTTAAGAGCATAATATTGAGTCCGAAGGGTTTTTCGGTTAGCTTTTTTGTTTTTTGAATCTCTTCTCTAATCCATTCACCCGGAGCATAACCGGCAGCAATAACTCCAAGAGCACCGGCATTGGATACTGCTGAGGCAAGTTCAGCATCGGCAATCCAGGCCATCCCTCCCTGAATAAGCGGGTATTTTATTCCTAAAAGTTTACATATAATAGACTTAAACATTAATGCATCCCCTTATAAAGTTTCTCATGCTCTATGAATAGCTCATTTATTTATTAACTACTATTATGACCTATTATTAAAGGTAAGCATACACAATAATTCATTTTTTGTCAATGTTTTTAGAAAGATTTTTGGGGTAAATTTATAATAATTAATGTCAAGGGGACGTCCCCTTGACATTTTAAGCGAACTTCAACTGTTTAATTATAAAAATTTATTTAAAAAGAATAGGTTAAGCCGATACTAATCATTCCTTTGGGCTTCTGTTGAGCTCCTTCAGAAACATTTGGGCTAAAGAGAGTGTCTTCTTTACCAAAATAAATTGCGGTACTGAGATTAAAACTTAAGTTATTGCTTAATTGATTAAGATATCCGGGCATAATAATTATACTTCCATCATTTAAGCTGGAAATAGCCGTTAAATTAACTTGAGAAAATTCATCAATTTCATAATTTGCCATACCCGAAATTAATCCAATATTTTCCTTCAAATTGTTGGTAACATCTCCTGTAAAAAAGGGACCCAAAATAGAGGACAGGTTATCTTGTTTTACAGATAAATATTCTAACTGAAAGTATATCTTATTCCCCGCTTCAAAAAAATGACTATAATCACCACCGATGAGATAAGCTAAATCACCATGATCATTATTTTTGAAATAATATCCCAGGGCTCCATATACTCCGAATGGTCCCAAATCTCCTTTTGCGGTAAAACCTATTCTCTGGCTGGCCGGAATAATGATCCCCATAAAATTTATTTCTGGTTCCCGGACATAATTCAGGGTAAGGTCATATCCTTCAATCATGGTTCTGCCTCTCAAGCCCCATTTAATATCCTGGTTAGCTTCAGGAAAAGCAGCCACCAATGATACACTCGAATTCCAATTTAGAGGGACATAGGCCTCTATCGCATCATGGTATTTAGCTCCGGTCTCTTCATCCATTACCATTGTCCCCAAAGTAAAATCAACCGGGTTGAGCATCGAACCGAAAGACCAGGAAATGGGCTGACGACCCAGGGTGAGATGTAATTTGTCAAATTTATGTTTAAGATAAAGTTTTTTAATTAAATAATCAAATCCTCCACTAATAGGATTGTTAAATAAATATATCTCGAATTTAGCCTGGGTATTATCAAAGGCCGGCAAGAATAATTCCAAATCCAAACTTTCCTGAGGATAAGTGAAAATATTTCCTTCATTATCAATGATATTTATTAGAGAAGCAGCGAACTCGCCACCAATATCTACCTTGGCAGAAACTGGAATTAATCCTAAGAAGAAAAAAATTATAAATAGAATGCTAATGTTACAATATTTTTTCATAATTAATTTAATTTCCTTAATTCAAAATTATTTTGTGTGGTTTTCCAGGTAGGGGGCGGATTTATCCGCCCCGAATCTTTGCGGGCCCGGTAAACCGAGCCCCTTTTCAATTCTGGTTATGTCTGTTTGTATTTTAAAGAAGGAATAGAAAAATAGTTGATAATATTTATCTTAAATTCTGCAAACTAAATGTCCCCTCGGGAATTTCCGGATTAAAATCTATCTGAACAATTTTAAATCCGGTGTAAGTATCTTTTCTTAGTTTATTCTCCATAACCGAATCAATAGGAATCCAGCGACCTTCAATCTCCTGCACTTCATTTAATTTGGTTTCTTTTAATAATTTCCCGCTTTGAGTGTATAATTCTTCCTGCAGACCGATAAATCTCTCTTTGTCTACCCAGCTTACCCGACGATAATAAGAGACTTTAACACCTTCTCTGGCTACACCTTCCAACACATAACAGGGACGGCCATCAATTTCTTCTTCACCGATAATTTTAAAATCGTATAGATCGGTTAGTTTATCTGATTCCATTATATCCTGATAGGAAAAATCACTTCCCATCATCCCCTGATTTAACATATGACCGGAAATTTTAATAATATCTTCCGCATCAGGAAAAAACATCCATAGGTCATCTTCTCTCTTAAGAAATTTTGTGTCTCTATCTTGCGGATTAGTAAATTCAACTAAAGAGTTTTTCTTATCACTCAAGGCAATCATAGTTTTGGTTATTTTACGACCACCACTAACAATAATCATCTCTGCTTCTATTTTAACTGAATCAAAATATTCATTATTATCTCTCTTGTAAATTATTTCTTCAGCGGTTAACTCCGCAGCGGTAATTACCACAAAATCAGCAATTAAAATCGATATCATTATTCCTATCAGTAAAAACCCTTTAATCTTTTGCATTATTAATTCTCCTTTCAATTTGGTTAGCTGGTTTAATCGTCATTGCGAGCCACAATTTATTGGAGCGTGGCAATCTCGAGTGGGCAGACACGAGGTCTGCCCCTACATATTACTTACCACTCATTACTTGTTACTTGTTTTGTCACTTGTCACTTGTTTTGTTATATTTGCCGTAAGGCTTCGGTTGGTTCAAGTTTAGCGGCCTTCCTTGCCGGAATGATACAGGCAATAGTGACTACAACTACCCCTAATACAAAGCAAAAAACAAGATTCTCCAAACTAAAGACGGTATAAAAAATTGGCTCTAACAAAAAGTCTCCACTGGACATTCCCTCCATAGCCGCAGTATAGTCGATACCGACAACAGAAAAAACTTT
>JBBRDV010000026.1:0-18021 GCA_038203565.1 Atribacterota bacterium | reverse complement strand
AGATGGTTATGCCCGGGGATCGAGTAACTGTGGTCGGTGAACTGATTACTCCCATCGCTATGGAAAAACAGCTCCGCTTTGCTGTCCGAGAAGGAGGACGCACTATCAGTGCCGGAGTGGTAAGTGAGATAATCGAATAGTATATCGTATATCGGATATCGTATATCGCAAAAGAAAGAGATACGAACGACGATATATGATAATAATAGGTAGGGGCTCGATGAGTCTGCCCCCTACAAAAAAATAGAATAAAAGAATTTAACGATATACGATATACGAAACATCTTGACACTAAGTATAAAGTATGGTAAATTTAGGCTTGTGCAATTTTATCTTTTATTAGGAGACATGTTTAATGAGGCAAAGAATAGTTTTAGCTTGTAATGAGTGTAAAAATAGAAATTATAATAAATATAAGAATAAGACAAATACTCCAGAAAGAGTAGAATTTAAGAAGTACTGTAAATTTTGTAAAACTCATACTTTACACAAAGAAATAAAATAATTTTAGATTAAGAGTTTTATTTAAAAATTATTAAGGTCCGTAGCTCCAACGGCAGAGCACTGGACTCCAAATCCGGGGGTTGCAGGTTCAAATCCTGCCGGGCCTGCCATTTTTTATTATAATAGAGAAAAAAAGAAAATTAAATTGGGAACAAAATGAAACTAAAAAATATTTTCAATAAAATAAACGATTTTATAAAAGAAGCTATAGCTGAATTAAGAAAAGTTATCTGGCCCACCAAAAAAGATCTTAAAAATAGCACAATTGTAGTTATTTTTACTATAATTATTGCCTCCATTTTTATTGGGTTAATCGATATATTTTTTACTAAAGTACTAACTTTGTTTATGAAATAATACACCATAAATATTTGCTATTTTATGGTAAAAAGGAAGAGAGTTAATTAGTTACAATGATGGCTTCAAATAAAAAAAAGTGGTACGTAGTTCATACTTATTCAGGATATGAAAATAAAGTAAAAATAAATTTAGAACAAAGAATTAAATCCATGGGAATGGAGAACCAGATTTTCCAAGTATTAATACCTACTGAAAAAGTCTTAGAGGTAAAATCTGGCAAAAGAAAATATGTGCAAAAAAAAGTATTTCCAGGTTACGTAGTGATAGAAATGATATTGGATAACAATTCCTGGCAAGTAGTAAGGAACACTCCCGGAGTAACTCGCTTTGTAGGTTCAGGGGGGAAACCAGTACCTTTAAAAGAAATAGAAATAGATAACATATTAAAACAGATGGGAAAGGGCGAGAAGGCCCCCAAATTAGATATTGAAGTAGGAGAAAATATTAGAATTGTCATTGGTCCATTTACCGGGTATACAGGAAAAGTGAAAGAAGTAGATTACGAAAAAAACAAGATGAAAGTTTTTCTATCTATTTTTGGTCGCGAGACATCTGTTGAGTTAGGCTTTAATGACCTAGAGAAATATTAAATTAGTCGTTAGTGATAGGAGGAATTAAATGGCAAAGAAAATAGTTTCCGTAATAAAATTACAAATACCAGCTGGTAATGCTAATCCCGCACCACCGGTAGGTCCAGCTTTAGGTCAGCATGGTTTAAACATTATGGAATTTTGTAAGGCTTTTAATGAAAAAACAAGACAAGATGTTGGAACTATAATACCCGTAATTATAGATGTATATGAGGATAGGTCTTTTACTTTTGTCTGTAAAAAGCCTCCAGTTGCCTTTTTATTGAAAGAAGCAGCAGGAATAGAAAAAGGATCAGGAATACCCAATAAAGAAAAAGTTGCAAAGTTATCTCGGGCAAAAATTGAAGAGATTGCTAAACGTAAAATGCCTGATTTAAATGCTAATGATTTAGAAAGTGCTACAAAAATAGTTGAAGGTACTGCCAGAAGCATGGGAATAGAGATAGAGAATAATAATTAATTGTAAACTTATGTGGAAGGATAAAATCCAATAATACCACAAGGAGGAAAAAGATGAGTAAAAAAAGAGGCAAAAAATATTTAGAGGCTGTTAGAGACTATAAGGAAGATAAGTTTTACGAACCGGAAGAAGCTTTAGATTTAGTTAAAAAGCTTCATTGGGCAAATTTTGAAGAGTCTATTGATATTGCGATTAAACTAGGTATCGATACTCGTCGTTCTGAGGAACAGGTAAGGGGGGCGGTAGATTTACCTCATGGTACAGGCAAGAAAGTGAAAGTTGTTGTCTTTGCCGAAGGAGAGAAAGCAAAGGAGGCAGAAGAAGCCGGGGCTGATTTTGTAGGTGCAGAAGAGTTAGCTGAAAAGATACAAAAGGGATGGACCGATTTTGATGCTACTATAGCGACCCCAGATATGATGAAAATAGTAGGAAAATTAGGTAAAATATTGGGACCCCGAGGTCTAATGCCTAACCCTAAAGTTGGTACCGTTACTTTTGATGTAAAAAATACCGTAAAAGCAGTGAAAGCGGGGAAAGTAGAGTATCGGGCGGATAAATTTGGCATAGTCCATGCACCCTTAGGAAAAACAAATTTTGACAAAGAGAAGTTATTAGAAAATTTTACTACCTTTGTCGGCGCTATTATTAAAGCTAAACCGTCAGCTGCCAAAGGAAGATACATACACAGCATCGCTATTTCATCTACTATGGGGCCAGGGGTTCATATAGATCCCCAAAAAATAGATGCTTGGATAGAAAAACAAAAAAAATAGAATTAGGAAAAATGTAAAAATAAAATATACTTATAAATTTAGATATACCTTAGACAGCAGGAGTTGTAAAGAAACAACGTAATCGATATTAAAATATCTTCCTGCCGAGGTGAGAACAAAGTGAATAAGCTTACTAGTTTCACCTTCCTCGTAGATTGATCTAAGGGAAGGTTTTTTATTGTGCTAAATATCTAATAGAGTTAGAAAGGAGGATAAATTTTGGTTTTAAGTAAAGATTCTAAAAAAGAGATACTTAAGGATTTGATAGCAAAATTGAAAGAATCCAAAGGAGTAGTTTTAACCGATTATCAAGGAATGAATGTATCCCAGATAAGCCGCCTTAGAAATGAATTAAAAGAGAAGAAGGTAGAGTTTAAAATAGTGAAAAATACTTTAATAGAAAAAGCCAGCAAAGAACTGAATGTAGATGATCTGACCAAAGATCTAATCGGTTGTACCGCAATGGCTTTCTGCAGCGATGATGGAATTGCCCCGGCTAGATTGCTAAAGGAGTATTTTAAAAAAAATAAAATTGACTTAAAGATCAAATCTGGTCTAATAGACGGAAGGGTTTTTAGTCCGGAGAAAATTATTGAAATAGCTTCTCTGCCTTCAAAAAATGTCCTTATTGCCCAAATGATTAACGGAGTAAAATTTCCACTTTATTCTTTAGTATTTATCTTGCAAGGACCGTTAAGAGGGTTGATTTATACTTTGGAAGCAGTAAAAAAGCAAAAGGAAAAAGCGAAAGCATCATAAAGTATTATGCCAAAAAAAATAATTTGCAATATTTCATGACAGCTAGATAGGGTAGAATAAAAGCTTTTTTCGATATACTATATACGATATACGAAATTGGGAGGAGGTGAAATAAATGGTAGAAAAAAAAGAAGTCGCTACTAAAAAAGATAATAAAGTTACTGAGGAAAAACAATCTAACCCTGAAATGAGTGCATCAGTGGAAATATTAGAAAAGATAGAGAAGATGAGCGTATTAGAATTAGCTGATTTAGTTAAAGCTTTAGAGGAAAAATTCGGAGTAACTGCTGCTATGCCGGTTGCCATGTCTGCTAATGCTGGTGCTGCAGCTGCAGATGATGAAGTCAAAGAAGAAGAAAAGACTGATTTTGAAGTAGTATTAAAAGAAGTTGGGCCAAATAAGATTAAAGTAATAAAAGAAATAAGAACAATTACTGCCTTAGGTTTAAAAGAATCTAAAGACTTAGTGGATGGTGCACCGAAGACAGTAAAAGAACATGTGGACAAGAAAGAGGCCGAAGGAATAAAAGAAAAATTAGAAGCGGTTGGAGCGGTTGTAGAAATAAAATAGAAGATAGTTTTTACAATATCGGAGATACTCTTTAAAATTTTTTAAAGAGTATCTCCTTGCATTTTTAATTACTAAATGATAAAATGATAATTTACGGAAATAAATATATCTCCTCAACCTAAATGCTATATTTTATCTGGGTAATTATTTTGTTTTTAAAAAATCTAAAAAATAATAAAATGGTCTCTAAGAAGTTCATCTATACTTTATAAACAAATTTTAAATTTTAAGAATCTATTATCTGACTATTATTTTTGTTACTATTATTTTAATATTTTTATCATTATATAAAGGTTGGTGTTTTGCGGTGCACAATAAATATAATCAAGTGAAAGATTATTCCAAAATACCTGAATTATGTCCAATCCCCAATTTATTGGATATACAAAAAAAATCTTTTGAAGATTTTTTACAAAGGTTTGTTTCGACTGATAAAAGAAAAAAGCAAGGGTTGCAGGAAGTTTTTATAGACATTTTTCCCATTCAAGACTTTACCGGTAATCTGATTTTAGATTTTATTAGTTATTCACTGGGGGAATGTAAAGATTCTGCTTACGGATGTTGGGAGAAAGGTGGAACTTATTCTTCTCCTTTAGAAGTTAAGATAAATTTAATCAGCAAGAAGACAGGTGAAATTAAAGAGCAAGATGTCTTTATGGGCGAGTTGCCGCTTATGACCGAAAATGGAAGCTTCGTTATTAACGGAGCAGAAAGAGTGATAGTAAATCAATTAATAAGATCTCCCGGTATTTATTTTGATGAAGAAAAAAATGAAAATAGCAAACCATTGTATAAATTTAAAATTATTCCTAATCGTGGATCCTGGTTAGAATTTGGATTTGATGCTTCCGACATGATTTATGTCCGAATTGACAAAAAAAGGAAAATTCCAGCAACTACCCTATTAAGGGCATTAGGATATGAAAACAATGAAGAAATAATGGAACTTTTTGATTATGAAGAGATTATAAAAACAACTTTAGAAAAAGATAATACATCCAATGAAAAAGAAGCCCTGATAGAAATGTTTAGAAGATTAAGACCCAGCGAACCGCCGACCGAAAGAAATACTCGTCAATTAGTTTATAGATTACTTTTTGATCCTAAAAGATATGATTTAGCAAAAGTCGGAAGATATAAAATAAATAGGAAATTAAACTTTGAAGATCGGATATTAGGTAAAATTGCAGCCGAAAACATTGTTGATCCTAGCAACAATAAAATAATTGTAAAAGCAGAAGAAAAAATCAATCATAAAATACTTTCTGCAATAATCAACTCAGGAATTGACAAGATAAAAGTGTTGAATTATGAAAACGAAAAAATAACTATTTTTAATGAGAAATGCGAAGCTTTAATGCCAATTGTTGATAAATTGAGTGAAGGAATTAATGAAGGGATTATAGATGCGATTGTTGCCGAAGAAATAATTAATCCAAAGACAGGTGAAGTAATTTGTAGTACAGGTGATAAATTAACTAATGCCTTATTATACAAAATAAAAAAGTGTAAAGAAAAGATAAAAATAAAAAAAGGTCCTTCGTTAACAAGAGAGGATATTGTCGCTTCTTTAAGGTATTTAGTCAATTTATATAGAGGAATTGGGTATATAGATGACATTGATCATTTAGGGAATAGAAGGATAAAGACAGTTGGCGAGTTACTTCAGGATCAATTTCACATTGGATTAAGCAGGATGGAAAGAGTGATTCGGGAGAGAATGACTATCCAACCTGATGTTTCTGCTATTACTCCTCAAGCCTTGATAAATGCACGGCCATTATTAGCCACCATTAGACAGTTTTTTGGGAGTAGTCAGCTTTCTCAGTTTATGGATCAGACTAATCCTTTGTCTGAAATTACTCATAAAAGAAGGCTTTCTGCTTTAGGCCCAGGAGGTTTAACTAGAGAAAGAGCGGGCTTTGAAGTAAGGGATGTTCACTATACTCATTATGGTAGAATTTGCCCCATTGAGACTCCCGAAGGTCCTAATATTGGATTAATAGGATCACTTTGTATTTATGCAAGAGTGAATGAATTAGGATTTATTGAAACACCATATTTTAGGGTGGTAGACGGGAAAATAACTGATGAGATCGTTTACCTCTCCGCCGATAAAGAAGATAAATATAAAATTGCTCAAATAAATATAAAAATAGATAAAGATAACAAAATTTCACAAAACGATGTACCTTGCCGGTTTAGAGGAGATATTATTGAGTGTCTGCCAGATGAAATAGATTTTATTGATGTATCTCCCAAACAGATTGCCAGTATTTCAGCTAGCTTAATACCCTTTTTAGATCACGATGATGCGAACAGAGCCTTAATGGGTACTAATATGCAGAGACAGTCTGTCCCTTTAATCAAACCTGAGGTCCCTTTAATAGGTACAGGAATGGAAAATAAAGTTGCTATCGACTCAGGTGCAGTTATTATTTCCCAAGATGATGGCTTGGTGAAAGAAGTAAGTGCGGACAAAATAATTATTAAAAATACTGAAAATATCCAAAAAGAGTATATATTAAAAAAATTCGTTCGTTCTAATCAGGGAACTTGTATAAATCAGATGCCTTTAGTAGAAGAAGGAATGATTGTCAAGAAGGGAGATGTGCTTGCTGATGGTCCCTTAACTTCTGAAGGGTGTCTTTCTTTGGGTAGGAATGTTTTAATAGCTTACATGCCTTGGGAAGGCTATAATTTTGAGGATGCTATTTTAATTAGTGAAAAATTAGTTATAGAAGATACTTTCACCTCTATTCATATTTCTGAACAGGAGTGTGAAGCACGGGATACTAAATTAGGGCAGGAAGAAATAACTTGTGATATCCCTAATATCGGGGAAGGCAGCCTATCTAACTTAGATGAAAGAGGAATAGTTCGAATTGGAGCAGAGGTGGAATCAGGCGATATTTTAGTAGGAAAAGTAACTCCTAAGGGGGAAACTGATTTAGGGCCAGAGGAAAGATTGTTAAGAGCAATTTTTGGGGAAAAAGCTAGAGAAATAAGAGATACTTCTCTCCGAATTCCCCATGGTGAAAAAGGTAAGGTTATAGGTGTAAAAGTATTTTCCAGGGAAAATAATGACGACCTTCCCCCGGGAGTAAATCAATTAGTAAAAGTATTTATTGCCCAAAAAAGAAAGATTTCAGAAGGGGATAAGATTTCGGGAAGACATGGAAATAAAGGAGTTATTGCTAAAATTTTGCCTGAGGCTGATATGCCCTTTATGTCAGATGGCACACCAATAGAGATAGTGTTGAATCCTTTAGGAGTTCCCTCTCGGATGAACGTGGGGCAAGTTTTAGAAGTACATTTAGGCTGGGTTGCTAAAACTTTAGGTCTTAGAGTTATAACTCCTATTTTTAACGGCGCAAAAGAAGAGGAAATTCTCGAAGCTTTAATAGAAGCAGGTCTACCCAAAGACGGCAAAACAATTCTTTATGATGGTAGAACAGGTAGGCCATTTGACCAAAAAGTGACTGTAGGTTACAGCTATATTTTAAAATTAGCTCATTTGGTAGCTGATAAAATCCATGCTCGTTCTACCGGTCCGTACTCTTTGGTTACCCAACAACCTTTAGGAGGGAAAGCACAGTTTGGAGGCCAAAGATTTGGTGAAATGGAAGTTTGGGCTTTAGAAGGATACGGTGCTGCTTACAATCTCCAGGAACTTTTGACTATAAAATCAGATGATGTGTTGGGAAGAATTAAAACTTATGAAGCTATTGTTAAGGGTGAATGTATCCCTGCCCCCGGCATGCCAGAATCATTTAAAGTTTTAATTAAAGAATTACGCAGTTTAAGTTTAGATGTACGAGTTTTAGATTCTCAGGATAAAGAAGTAGACCTTAAAGAAGATATCGATTTAAAAGATGAAATTAATGAAAATTTAATGAAAGAAATAACCTAAAAAATATATTCGTATATCGTATATCGTATATCGTATATCGTGAAGAAAATAGAAATTCAGAATCCAGAAGATGGAGCGAAATAGCGATGAGCAATATATGTGCTCCAATAAGTAATGAGTTGCATATTTTGGATTAAAGGTTCTCTCTCTTTTTATCATTTAAGTACGAACGACATACGCAATACGATATACGATATACGATATACTAACGACTAAAACAGGGGGTAATTATATTGACAATTTTGAGGAGTTTTAACTCGATCAAAATCGGACTGGCTTCGCCAGAGCAAGTAAAAAAATGGTCTAATGGTGAAGTTAAAAAACCTGAAACTATCAATTATAGAACTTTAAGACCAGAGAAAGATGGTTTATTTTGTGAAAGAATATTCGGACCAGTTAAAGATTGGGAATGTAGTTGTGGAAAATACAAAAGGATAAGATATAAAGGTGTCATTTGTGATAGATGTGGAGTCGAGGTTACTAAATCTATCACTAGAAGGGAGAGAATGGGGCATATTAAATTAGCTTCCCCTGTTTCCCATGTTTGGTATTTTAAGGCTATACCCAGCCCTTTATCTCTACTTTTAGACATATCCCCTCGTAACTTAGAAAAGATATTATACTATGCTCCAGACCGAAGAAGAGAACAGTTATTTGAAGTTATTGAGAAAGGCGAGACAGATTTAGAAAAAGGAGATATAATTTTAGAAGCAGAATACCGTATTCATAAAAAGTATAATGAAAAATTTACCGCTGAGCCGGTTTATAATATTAATAAAGTAAAAATATTTTCTTATAAAATAGGTGATGTAATTTCAGAGGAAGAGGATCAGGATCTGCAGAAAATATTTGGTAAAATTTTCTATCAAAAGGAATTATTGTTCCCTGTAAGTAAAGAGGAAGAATCTGAAGGTGAAAAAGAAAAAGAAGAGCTTGAAGAAGGGATTAAAGAAGTTAAAGAAGAAGAGGTAGAAAATAAAGAGACCCAATATCGAATTACTAAAATTGATGGCTTAATTTCTGAGACCAACTTAAAAAGGATAGAGGAAGAAAAAAACTTATCCTTGCGGGCAAAATTAACCACTCAAAACATTGAAGAGTCTTGTTACATAGTGATACACCCCGGTAATACTTCTCACAAAAGAGGAGAAATAATTTTAGAAATAGAAAAACTCCTTCTAAGTAATTATGATCCCGAATTTAAAGCTGGGATAGGGGCAGAAGCAATTAAAGAGTTATTGAAAGAGGTGACCTTAGATAAGTTAACTCTGGAACTTCGCGAAGAATTAAAAAAAACGAGCGGTCAAAAAACGAAAAAGATTATTAAAAGATTGCAGATAATTGAAGCATTTCGTAAATCTAATTGCAAACCTGAATGGATGATATTAGAAATAATTCCAGTTATTCCTCCAGACTTAAGGCCTATGGTGCAATTGGAGGGAGGGCGTTTTGCCACTTCAGATTTGAATGACCTGTATAGGAGAGTTATAAATCGGAATAATAGATTAAAAAGATTATTAGAATTAGTTGCACCGGAAATTATTATTAAAAATGAAAAGCGAATGTTACAGGAAGCGGTTGATGCTTTGATAGACAACGGCAGGAGAGGGCGAGCAGTGCTTGGCACTGGGAATAGACCCCTTAAATCGTTAAGTGATATGTTAAAAGGTAAGAAAGGTAGATTTAGACAGAACCTTTTAGGCAAAAGAGTGGATTATTCAGGAAGATCGGTAATTGTAGTAGGTCCTAATTTAAAATTTTACCAATGCGGATTACCCAAAAAGATGGCTCTAGAGCTATTCAAGCCATATGTAATGAGAGAATTGGTAGCTCAGGATTTGGCTCATAATATCAAAACTGCCAAAAAAATAGTAGAGAAAGGCAAGCCGGAAGTCTGGAGTATATTAAAGGATATTGTAGAAGATCGTCCTATCTTACTAAATCGGGCACCAACATTACATCGTTTAGGTATTCAGGCTTTTAAACCAGTTTTGGTGGAAGGAGATGCAATACAAATTCATCCTTTAGTTTGCGCAGCTTTTAATGCAGATTTTGACGGCGATCAGATGGCAGTTCATGTTCCTCTTTCGCCGGAAGCTCAAGCTGAAGCAGAAATTTTAATGCTATCTTCGAATAATATACTCTCTCCAGCTAATGGTTTACCTATAGCTTTACCTAGCCAGGATATAATTTTAGGTTGTTATTATCTAACTATGCAGGAAAGTGGACAAAAAGGTGAGGGAAAAATATTTGGTAATTTTAATGAGGCAATAAGGGTTTATGAGGATGGTTTTATAGACTTACATGCTAGTATTAAGTGTAGAATAAATAACTCCTTAAAAAGCACAACAACTGGCAGGATTATTTTTAACGAAATTTTCCCTGATGATATGGATTTTATCAATTTAACCATAACCAAAAAATCCTTAGAAAAAATTATATCTTTTGTTTACCGAAAATATGGAAAAGAAATAACTGTTGATATTTTAGATAAGATTAAAAAATTAGGCTTTAATTTTGCTACTTCTTCCGGGATTTCTATTGGGATAGTAGATTTAGAAATACCTTCCCAGAAAAATGAGATATTAGAAGTGGCCGAAAAAGAAGTAGATAAAATTCAAGAACAATATAATTACGGATTAATTATGGATGATGAGAGAGAGCAGAAAATTGTAAACGCCTGGACCAAAGCTGCTGATGACGTAGTTGATGCTATTTTAAAGAATTTAAGCAAATTTAATCCTTTATATATTATGGCCGATTCCGGAGCTCGAGGTAGTAAACGACAGATTGGCCAGTTAGCTGGGATGAGGGGTTTAATGGCTGATCCTTCGGGAAAAATTATTGAATTTCCTATTAGATCTAATTTTAGAGACGGTTTGTCAGTATTAGAGTATTTTATTTCTACCCACGGAGCTCGAAAAGGATTAGCGGACACTGCTCTTAGAACTTCAAAATCAGGATATTTAACCAGAAGATTGGTTGATGTAGCCCAAGATGCCATTATAAGAGAAGAAGACTGTGGCACATCTGACGGAATAATTATCAGGGCCTTTCAAGAAGACGGTAATGTAATCGAGACTTTAGAAGAAAGGTTGGTTGGACGGATAACTCAAGAAGCGGTAATAGATTCCAAGACCGGTGAAGTATTAGTTGGATTAGGGGAAGAAATTGACGAAAAAGGCGCTAAAAAGATTTCGGAAACGGAGATAAAAGAAGTTAAAGTTAGATCGGTTTTAACCTGCAGAGCAGAACATGGAATATGTGTTAAATGCTATGGTAAAGATATGGCTTCTGGTAAATTAGTAAATATCGGGGAAGCCGTAGGAGTTATTGCAGCTCAATCTATTGGAGAACCAGGGACACAATTAACTTTAAGGACTTTTCATACAGGAGGAGTCAAAATAACCGGTGAAGATATTACCTTGGGACTTCCACGAGTAGAACAACTTTTTGAGGTGAGAAAGCCAAAAAAACAGGCAGTAATCAGTGAAATAAATGGAATAGTAGAGGAAATTATTACTGAGAACAATTATAAGAAGCAGGTAGTAGTTAATCCTGAAACATCAAAAGAAAATAAAGACACCATTGAAGAAAAGAAAAAGATCTATAATATTCCCCCTGATTTAAGGTTAATAGTAGAAAAAGGACAAAAAATCAAAGCTGGAGAAAGGCTGACTGTCGGATTTATTGATCCCCATGATATTTTAAAGATTCAGGGAATTAAGGCAGTTCAAGAATATTTATTAAAAGAAATACAAGCAGTATATAGATCACAAGGGGTTAAAATCAGTGATAAACATATCGAGACAATCATTCGTCAAATTGCTCGTTTAAATATGATTTATGTGAGATCAGCCCGTGATTCCGAGTTGCTATCTGGGGAATTAGTATATGTATCAGATTTTGAAAAGGCTAATAAAAAGGTAGTAGAAAAAAATGAAGAAATTAGCAAGAAGAACAGAAAATTATTAGAAAATAAAAAAACTATTTTTTCATTGGTAAATGTTAAAACAGGTGAGATAATAGTTAAAGAAGGAGAAGTGATTACTAATAAAATTATACCTAAAATTGAAGTCAGCGATTTTACTACCTTGATAGTTGAAGATCAAGAAAATAAACAATTGACTATTGCTAAAGGAGAAAATTCCTTTATAGAAAGAATAACTGGCAATATTTTGGTTGGTTGGATTAAAGATAATATTCAAGAAGACAAAACTGAAACAGACAATCTAAGTGATTCTAAGATAAAATTTAATGGGGTCATTAGCAAAGAAATGGGAGTAGAAATTGCTAATAGTGATATTAGAATAATAAGTTGTGCTGCGCCAGATATTTACGAAAAGATAGAAGACAGGATTATTGCCGCAGATATTATTAATCCAGAAGATTCTCAAGTTTTAGTGAGTGCGAACAAGCAACTTACTTCCTCAGAAGTGGGTAAGATCATAAAAACCAAGGTAGATAGAATAAAGGTATGGAAAGAAATTAAGGAGATATCCGTAAGAGACGGACTGATCAAATCAATTAAAGATGAAATTATTGGCCGACCCATTGGCGAAGATATTAAAGATCCAGTAAGCGGAAATATTATCGCAGCTAAGGATCAAATAATAAGTAAGAATTTAATTAAAAAAATATTATTATATAAATTAAGTGAGCTACCATTGGAAGACGGAAGATATTTTTCTTTAGAAGGCAGAACTTTAGAATTCCTTTACGACAATGCAGTAGGTAAAATTGCTGCTTTAGATATTTTGGATCCGGAAACAGGCGAAGTTGTAATTAGTGGAGGTAAAAAGATAACCAGGAACCATGCTACAGAAATTTGCACTAGACATTTGGATTTAATAAAAGTAAGAGCAAACAATAAGACCGCATGTGTTAATATAATTGAAAATGTAGGATTTATTAGACGGAAGAAGTTTGTAGCAGTAGGAATGCCCATAATCCAAGGTATTACTCAAGCCTCCCTTTCTTCTGAAAGTTTTCTGTCTGCCGCATCATTTCAGAGAACCACTCATGTCTTAACTAATGCTTCTATCAAGGGGAAGGTAGATAAACTTTATGGTTTAAAGGAAAATGTTATTATTGGTAATATCATACCCGCAGGGACAGGTTTAAATAAATACGGAAGAATAGAAGTTGATTACTCACAGGAGGAAGAAGAAAAAGTGGAAGAAATATTTAAAGAGGCAGAAGGAGAGCAGATAGAAAAGAAGATAGATATATTTAGAGAAGAAGATGAAGATAGTAAAGAGAAAATGTCAGACCATACAACAGATCAAGAACAGGAGCTTAATTAGTCGTTAATGAATAGCGTAATTAGTATATAGTATATAGTATCTAGTATCGAGTATATAGTAAAGAGATAGTAAGGTAGAAATTAGAAGTAAGAAACTAGAAAATATTTATAGTGAGTATCGAGTATCGCTTGAAGAAAACCAGTTTTATAATTTCAGAAATTTAAACTTATTACTTATTACTTATTACTGTATTTTATACGAGATACGAATATAGTTTTGTGCTTTATTACTAAATACTATTTACTATATACTAATTTATATACTAATTTAGCTTGACATCAAATACTGATGCTGTTAAAATGTAAAAGTATTTTTATTTATAGGATGCTGATAAATTTAGACAAAGGAAGGTGAGATATGCCTACCATAAACCAATTAGTGAGAAAAGGTAGAAAAAAGGTCTTTAAAAAATCTGATACGCCATCTTTGCAGGGCAGCCCTTTAAAAAGAGGGGTATGCACCAGAGTTTGGACTATAACTCCCAAGAAACCTAATTCCGCCTTAAGAAAAGTAACCCGAGTAAGATTAACTAATAATATGGAGGTTACTGCATATATTCCTGGAATAGGACATAATCTTCAAGAACATTCTATTGTGCTCTTAAGAGGTGGAAGGGTAAAAGATTTACCAGGAGTTAGATATCATATTGTCAGAGGAGTTATGGATACTACTGGAGTAGAAAATAGAATGCAAGGGCGTTCAAGATATGGAACTAAAAGACAGAAGAAGACAAGCAAGTAATAAGTAAGTCGCTAGTCGTTAGTGAATAGTATTTAGTTAGCCGGTTATCCGGTTTGCTAGTTAAATTAATTCTTAAATTTTTAGTTTTTGGTTTATAGTTTTTAGACAAAAAAATCGGATACTGGGTTCTATTTCTTAACGATATACGATATACGAGATACTAAATACTAATTTAAAAAGATAGAGGTGGTAAATAATGTCCAGGAGAAGAAGGGCAGTAAAGAGAATAAATATACCAGATTCTGTATATCACGATAAAAACGTAGCAACTTTTATAAACAAGCTAATGTATGATGGTAAAAAAAGCATAGCGGAAGCAATTTTTTATCGGGCTTTAGATATAGCTGCTAAGAAAACAAAAAAGGAACCCTTGGAAGTATTTAATCAAGCTTTACAGAATGTTATACCAGTATTAGAGGTAAAATCAAGAAGGGTTGGAGGAGCCAGTTATCAGATCCCGGTTGAAGTAAGTCCGGATAGAAGAATAACTTTAGGGATGAGATGGATAATTAATTTTGCCAGGCAAAAAACTGGTAAGCCGATGCATGAAAAATTATCCTTAGAGTTAACAGATGCAGCGAATGGTGTCGGAGCAGCTGTTAAAAAGAAAGAAGATACTCATAAGATGGCAGAAGCAAACAAAGCATTTGCTCATTACAGATTTTAAATGAAATTAATAAGTTGAACTTTTAAGTAATATAAAAATTAAAAAATAAAAAGAGATTTTTTAAATTATGTCTACGAATTTATCCTTAGATAAAATAAGAAATATTGGTATAATGGCCCATATTGACGCAGGCAAGACTACCGTTACCGAGAGGATACTTTACTATACGGGAAAAGTTCATAAGATGGGCGAGGTCCATGAGGGGTCTGCAACTATGGATTGGATGCCTCAAGAAAAAGAGAGAGGCATTACTATAACTTCTGCAGCAACCACTCTTTATTGGAAAGATAATCGTGTTAATCTTATTGATACACCAGGACACGTAGATTTTACTATGGAGGTTGAACGTTGTTTAAGGGTACTCGATGGTGCTGTTGCAGTCTTCTGTGCAGTAGGAGGGGTTGAACCCCAGACAGAAACCGTTTGGCATCAGGCAGAAAAATATGGTGTTCCCCGTATTGCTTTTATTAATAAAATGGATAGGGCAGGAGCAGATTTCTATCATGTTGTAAAAGAGATCCAAGATAAACTGGCGACTAATCCAATCATTGTTCAATTGCCCTTGGGGAGTGAAGAAGATTTTATAGGCATTATCGACTTAATAAAAATGAAGGCGTATTCTTATACTATGGATAATTTGGGAGTAAATTATAAAGAAGTATCTATATCAAAAGATATGATAGAATTAGCCAATGAGTATCATCATAAAATGATAGAAAGCTTAGCTGAAGTTGATGAAAGAATTATGGAAAAATATCTTGAAGGTGAAGAAATTGCCTCCAATGAAATAAAGTCTGCAATTCGCAGATTAACTATTAAAAATGAGGTAGTTCCGGTTTTTTGTGGTTCAGCTTTAAAAAATAAAGGTATTCAGTTACTTTTAGATGCGATAGTTAATTATCTGCCTTCTCCTTTAGATGTTCCACCGATCAAAGGCATAGATCCTCAGAACGAGAAGGGGATATATAGGTTAGCCGAGGATAAAGAACCATTAGCTTCTTTGGTTTTTAAAATTATGACTGATCCTTATATAGGAAAATTAAGTTTTGTAAGAGTTTATTCAGGTATATTAAAATCAGGTTCTTATGTTTATAATTCATCTAAAGAGATTAGGGAAAGAATAAATAGATTAGTACTGATTCATGCTGATCACAAGAAGGATGTTACAGAGATACCTGCAGGAAATCTAGGGGCAATAATAGGTTTAAAAAAATCTACTACTGGTGATACTTTATGTGATGTAAAACATCCTATAATTTTAGAATCAATAATATTTCCTGAACCGGTGATATCTATCGCTATAGAGCCAAAAAGTAAAGCAGAGCAAGATAAAATGGCTTTAGCTTTGGATAAATTGTCAGAAGAAGACCCGACTTTTAGAAGAACACATAATGTTGAAACCGGTCAAACTATCATCTCTGGTATGGGGGAACTGCATTTAGAAATAATTGTAGATCGTTTACTTCGGGAATTTAGAGTAGAAGGAAATATAGGAAAGCCACAAGTAGCCTATAAAGAAACAATCGAGAGAACTGCTAAGGCTAGAGGGAGATTTATCAAACAATCGGGAGGTAGGGGACAATATGGAGATGTAACTCTGGAGGTAGAACCTTACAAAGAAGATAATTTTAAATTTATTAATCGGATAGTTGGCGGAGCAATACCCAAAGAATATATTCCCGCAGTAGAAGGGGGCATAAAAGAAGCTATGTTAAGTGGAGTATTGGCTAATTACCCGGTCACCAATATAAAAGTAACTTTATTAGACGGTTCTTATCATCCAGTAGATTCATCGGAGATTGCTTTTAAGATTGCAGGCTCTATGGCCTTTCAAGAATGTATGAAAAACGCCAAACCAATACTTTTAGAACCGATGATGGAAGTAGAAATCGTAACTCCAGAAGAATATTTAGGTAATCTGATAAGTGATATAAGTTCACGGAGGGCGAAAGTAGAGGGTATAGAAACAAAGGCTAAATTAAAAATTATTACTGCTTATGTACCTTTAGTAGAAATGTTTGGTTATGCTACTAGTTTAAGGTCAATTTCACAAGGTAGAGCAACTTTTACTATGCAGTTTTTACATTACGAAAAAATTCCAGATAATATTGCAAAGGAAATATTAATCTAAGATTAAAATAATAAAAATAGTACAGAATATTTAAGGAGGAAAAATCAAATGGCAAAAGAAAAATTTGTAAGAACTAAACCCCATGTTAATGTGGGTACTATCGGTCATGTAGACCATGGCAAAACAACCTTAACCTCAGCAATTACTAAATATCTGGCTACTAAAGGCCTTGCCGTGGTGAAGGAGTTTGATGATATCGATCATGCTCCCGAAGAAAAGGAAAGAGGTATTACCATCTCGGTCTTTCATGCCGAATACGAGACCGAAAAGAGACACTATGCCCATATCGACTGTCCAGGACATGCTGACTACATCAAGAATATGATTACCGGAGCAGCCCAGATGGACGGAGCTGTCCTGGTGGTATCTGCTGCCGATGGCCCCATGCCCCAGACTCGAGAACATATTCTTCTGGCCCGCCAGGTAGGAGTCCCCCATATCGTGGTCTTCCTGAACAAGGTAGATATGGTAGATGACCCTGAACTGATTGAACTGGTAGAGATGGAGATAAGAGATCTTTTAAGTGAATATGAATTCCCCGGAGACGATATTCCCATAATCAAAGGCTCGGCTCTAAAGGCAATGCAGGCTACAGATGCAAATGATCCTGCCTATAAAGCCATTGCCGAATTATTAGATGCCATAGATAATTATATTCCTACTCCCAAACGAGATATGGATAAACCCTTCCTCTTATCAGTGGAAGACGTCTTTTCTATCACTGGTAGAGGGACTGTGGCTACCGGTAGATTAGAGAGAGGATTAGTCAAGGTAGGAGATCCGGCCGAGATAGTGGGACTTGCTCCCAAGGTGCGTAAGACCGTAGTCACCGGAGTAGAGATGTTCCGTAAGACCATGGATCAGGCCGAAGCCGGAGACAACATCGGTCTCCTCCTGCGAGGCATAGATAAAAATGATGTAAAAAGAGGCCAGGTAGTAGCGGTCCCAGGTAGTATCAACCCTCATACCAAGTTTAAGGGTGAAATCTATGTCTTAACCAAAGAAGAAGGAGGCAGACATACTCCTATCTTTAGTGGTTATCGTCCCCAGTTCTACTTCAGAACTACTGACGTAACCGGTACCATCACTCTCCCTGAAGGGGTAGAGATGGTTATGCCCGGGGATCGAGTAACTGTGGTCGGTGAACTGATTACTCCCATCGCTATGGAAAAACAGCTCCGCTTTGCTGTCCGAGAAGGAGGACGCACTATCAGTGCCGGAGTGGTAAGTGAGATAATCGAATAGT
>JBBRDV010000025.1:0-18132 GCA_038203565.1 Atribacterota bacterium | reverse complement strand
ACCTGACCCCATGTAAACGGAGGAGTAATGGGAGGAAGAAGGTTATCCCGAGAAATGGCCTTAAAAGTATTGTTTCAAATTGATTTAGTTAGCACTAATATAGAAGAAGCGGTGAAATACACTTTCGAAGATGGTGAATTTTCAGATGAAGTTAAAGAATTTTCTCTAATATTGGTTAATGGCGTGTTGAGTAATTTACCTGAAATAGATAAGTCAATTAGTAATTATACCAAAAATTGGTCTTTAAAAAGAATTACTAATATTGATAGAAATATTCTTCGGATAGCGATTTACGAAATATTATATTTAAAAAATATACCCAAAAGCGTTTCCATTAACGAAGCAGTTGAATTAGCTAAAAAATACGGTACAAAAAGTTCTTTTAGTTTTGTAAACGGAGTTTTAGGGAAAATTGATAAGAACGATAAAGTATTAAAGAAAATAGATTAAACAATTATGATTAATTATACAGAATCAAAAATATATACAGTTTCCAAGCTTAATAAATATATAAAAAAGCTTTTTGAAAATGATTTTAATCTCCAGGATATATGGATATTGGGAGAGATATCCAATTTTAAGCTGCATTCTTCAGGACATATGTATTTTGTGCTCAAAGATAAGGAAAGCCAAATTAAATGTGTCATGTTTAGAGGAAACAATTGTAATTTACGATTTATGCCTGGAGATGGAATGAAAGTTAAGCTGCGAGGGGATGTTAGTGTTTATGAAAAAAGAGGAGAATATCAGCTGTATGTAAGGGAAATAATAGAAGCCGGGAAGGGTGAACTTTATTTAGCTTTTGAGAGATTGAAAGAAAAGCTAAAAGATGAAGGGCTTTTTTCAGAGGAAATTAAAAAGAAATTACCGCTCATTCCACAAAATATTGCAGTTATAACTTCTCCTACCGGCGCAGCAATTAGGGACGTTATAACTATTTCATTGAGAAGATTTCCCAATCTTTCAATTTTAGTTGTTCCTTCCCTGGTACAAGGGGCATTTGCCGCTAAGGAGATGGCTAAAAAGATAGATTTTTTAAATAAATATTTTAAGGATTTAGATTTTATTATAATTGGCCGAGGAGGAGGTTCTTTGGAAGAGTTATGGGCTTTTAATGAAGAAATTTTAGCTCGTAGTATCTTTAACTCTAAAATTCCTATTGTTTCAGCAGTAGGCCACGAAACAGATTTTACTATTTCCGATTTTGTAGCTGACCTGCGTTCTCCCACTCCCTCCGCCGCAGCTGAAATGACTATACCGGATAAAAATAATCTAATAAATAATCTAAGTTTATTAAAAAGCAAAATGAGCAGGGCAATTAAAAGAAACTTTGAGTTAAAAACAGAAAATTTAAATTCTGCAAGTAGAAGTCTTAAATATCAGGGGCCGGAAAACAAAATTAATCAATATTACCAATATATCGATGAATTTAGTGCTCGTTTAAATTCAAGGATTAAACACCGGGTAGAATTATATGAAGAAAGAATAAAAAAAGATTCCCAAAGACTGGACTCTTTAAATCCTTGGGCAATAATTGAAAGAGGATATAGTATCTGTAGAAAAATACCTGGCAAAGAGATTATTAAAAGGTTGAAACAAATTGAAGTTGGTGCAAAAATGGAAGTTATCATAAGTGATGGTAAGATATTGAGTAAAGTAGAAAAAAAGGAGGTTGTTTCAAGTTGAAAAACAAGAAAAAAATAGAAGATATTCCTTTTGAAGAATATTTAAGAAAGTTAGAAAAAATTGTTCAAAGATTAGAGGAAGGCGAATTAACCTTAGATGAGTCAGTAATGATCTATGAAGAAGGAATGAATATATCGAAAATATGTTTGGAAAAACTGAATAAAACTAAAAAGAAGATAGAACAATTGGTAATTGAGAGTGAAGAAAAATATTCTACCAAACCTTTTTCTGAAAAAGAAGGAGAAGATACAATTAATGAATTTTAATAAATTTCTGGAAAATAGAAAAAATATCATAGATAAGGCTTTAGATGAATATTTGCCGCCGGAAGAAAAATCACCTTCAATTATTCACAAAGCGATGCGCTATAGTGTTTTTGGCGGAGGGAAGAGAATTAGGCCAATTTTAACTTTTGCAGCAGCTGAATTGTTTGGAAAAGAAGCTGAAAATGTAATAAAGGCAGCTTGTGGAATTGAATTAATTCATACTTTTTCATTAATCCATGATGATCTCCCTTGTATAGATAATGATGACTTTAGACGGGGGAAACCAAGCAATCACAAAGTATTTGGAGAAGCCATAGCTTTATTAGCAGGGGATGCTCTTTTAGTTTTCGGATTTGATTTAATAATCAAAAATTCTGAAGTAAAAGAAATAAAAAAACAATCGATTCTAAAATTGATAAAAGAAATATCTTTTTACATTGGAACTGAAAATATGTTAGGAGGACAAGTAGAAGATATAAACTTAAAAAACGAAGATATCAAAAAAGAAGATCTAACTAATCTATATATGAAAAAAACTGCGGCCTTAATTTGTCTTTCTATTAGGGCAGGTGCAATATTATCCGGGGCAAACCAAAAGCAGCTTAATGCTTTAACCAAATATGGTGAAAATATAGGATTAGCTTTTCAAATTATTGACGATATGCTCGATATTATGCAAGACCAAAGGGATACTAAAAAGCCTAATTATGCCAATAAATATGGGATAAAAGAATCTAAGAGCGAATCTGAAAGATTGATTAAGGAGGCAAAAGATTCTTTAAAAATATTTAATCATAAAGCAGATAAATTACGAAATTTAGCTGATTATTTGCTGACGAGAAAAAGATAAAAGAAGTATACCGTATAGCGTATATCTTATATCGTTAAGAAGAAAGAATCCAGAAACCAGATTATTTAATAGCATGTAACATATAGCAAGATAGTAGTTATAATAGGAGATTAGATAATTTGGAGATTTAAATATTTGTATCTTGTTTTTCTGGTGAAATACGATATACGAAATACGATATACTAAAATATTGGAGGGAAGATGTTTATGTTTAGAGCGAACAATCGAAAATATAATGAAATACGACCTATAAGAATTAGCAGAAATTACATAAAATATGCAGAAGGATCCACCCTTATGGAAATGGGAGATACTAAAATAATATGTACCGCTTCGGTTGAAGATAAAGTTCCTTTATTTTTAAGAGGAACAAGGCGGGGTTGGATTTCAGCGGAATACTCTATGATTCCTCGAGCAAATCAAATTAGAAATATCAGGGATTCGGTAAAAGGTAAAATAAATGGAAGGTCTTCTGAAATTCAAAGACTAATAGGGAGATCTTTAAGGTCAGTAGTAGATTTAAGTGAATTAGGAGAAAGAACTATATGGATAGACTGCGATGTAGTCCTGGCCGATGGTGGAACCAGAACTTCAGCTATTATCGGTTCTTTCGTTGCTCTATTTGATGCCTTAAATTATCTGAAGGCTGAAGGAAAAATAATTGATATTCCTATAAAAGATTATGTGGGAGCAATCAGTGCAGGAATAGTCGACGGAGAAATGTTATTAGATTTAAATTTTGAAGAAGATTCTCATGCTCAAGTCGATCTAAACATGGTAATGACTGAGAAAGGAGAGGTAATAGAAATTCAAGGAACGGCTGAAGGTAAACCTTTTTCTAAAACAAATTTACAGGAATTGATTAAATTGGCAGAGACAGGAATAAAACAGATAATCGAAGAAGAAAAAAACATATTGGGAGAAATATGTTAGAGATACTTATTGCAACCAATAATTTAGGTAAAGTCAAGGAAATAAAAGATATTTTAGATAGTCCTGAAATAAAAATATTAACTATGAAAGATTTTCCCTATCTTCCAAAAATAGAGGAAGATGGCAAAACATATCAAGAAAATGCTTTTAAAAAAGCCAGGAAGATTTCAGAGCATACCGGTAAAATATGTTTAGCAGATGATTCAGGATTAGAAATTGATTATTTAAAAGGAAAGCCGGGTATATATTCTTCAAGATGGGGAAATAGTGATGAAGAACGCATAAACAAAGTACTTAAATTGTTGGAGAATGTTCCAATAAATAAAAGAAACGCAAAATTTGTTTGTGTTGCAATGCTTGTTTTTCCGGATGGGAAAATATATACGGTTAAGGAAGAATGTAAGGGTAGTATTGAGTTTATGCCAAAAGGTGAGCATGGATTTGGTTATGACCCTATTTTTTTAGTTCCGGAATATGACAAAACTTTTGCAGAATTAGGAGATAAGATTAAGAACCAGATAAGCCATAGGGGTAAGGCCATGAGAAAAATGGTTAATATAATAAATGAAATTGCAAATAAGTCTTAAAGATATTACAAAAATATTAGGATACAATTGACTTATATAAATAATTCTTATATAATAACTTTTGTTTCGGGGCGTAGCGCAGTTTGGCAGCGCACCTGCTTTGGGAGCAGGGGGTCGGAGGTTCAAATCCTCTCGCCCCGACTTTGCGGGAATAGCTCAGTTGGTAGAGCACTAGCCTTCCAAGCTGGTTGTCGCGGGTTCGAGACCCGTTTCCCGCTCCAATGTAATATCTCGCGCCTGTGGCTCAATAGGATAGAGCAACGGACTTCTAATCCGTAGGTTGGGGGTTCGATTCCCTCCAGGCGCGCCAGTTAAAATAAAATATGGTGGGCGTAGCTCAGCCTGGTTAGAGCCCTGGATTGTGGCTCCAGAGGTCGGGGGTTCAAATCCCCTCGCTCACCCCAATCTATCGATATGCGCTCGTAGCCCAATTGGATAGAGCTGCGGACTTCGGATCCGATGGTTGGGGGTTCGATTCCCTCCGAGCGCGCCAAATGTAATAGTGGCATTTTAATAAAAAATATAGTATTATGTATAAGCATTTAATATTTTGATGTGTGGGCCGTTAGCTCAGTTGGTAGAGCACCTGACTTTTAATCCGGGTGTCACAGGTCCGAGTCCTGTACGGCCCACCAAAAAAAATAAAAATGCGAGGGTGGTGGAACTGGTAGACACGCTGGATTTAGGATCCAGTGGGTAACTCCATGCGGGTTCGACTCCCGCCCTTCGCACCATAAAATACGGTAAGATAATATTAATATTCTAATTTATGGAATTTTTAAAATTTAGTTAAAGTAGGTAAAAAGCAGCCGCAAAATTATTTGCGGCTTTGTTGCAATTATAGAATAAGACTAATTTAATCGGTAAATTGTTATAATAACGGAGGTTTCAAGGTAATGCTAAAAGTAGAAATTGAGAAGCAAAAAGAAAATGAAGTGAAACTTAAGATTGAAACGGACAAGTTAGAAGTAAATAGCAATTTAGATAAAGTATACAATGACATATCTTATCAAATAAAAATACCAGGATTCCGAAGGGGTAGAGTACCTAAAAATATTTTGAACCTGCATTTAGGGAAGGAATATTTTTATGATAAAACTGCCGAAAAATTAATTCCGGAATGTTATCTCGAAGCTATAAATAAAAATAATATCCAACCAATAAATCAACCGGAAATTAAGGTAATTCAAATAGAAGAAGATAAACCATTAATTTTTGAGGCGACCGTTCAGGTAAGGCCGGAAGTAAAACTGGGTTCTTTTGATAAAATTAGTATTCAAAAAGAAGATGTAAAAGTAACGAATACTGATGTAAACAATGAGATAAGAAGAATTCAGGAAAATTTAGCTAAATTAAAAATAGTTAAAGATCGACAAGCAAAAGAAGGCGATTTTCTGGTAGTTGATTCCATAGGATACATTGAGGGAAAAGTAGTAGATGGAAGTAAAGTTGAAAAACAGATTATCCAATTAGGAAAAAATACTCCACCTGAATTTAATAAGAAACTTATTGGCTGTTCGGCAGGAGATGAAACAGAGATAAATATTTTAATTCCCAAGGATATTAAGGATAAAAAAATAGCAGATAAAGAAATTACCTATAAGGTTAAAATTATTGAAATAAAAGAAAAAGAGCTGCCGGAATTAAATGTAGATTTTGTCAAAACAGTGGGTAATTACAAAAATTTAGATGATTTTAGAGAAGATATTCAGGATAAATTAGAGAAACAACTCAAAACATTGAATGAAAATAATTATGAAAGTAAATTATTAGAAAAAGTAACAGATATTTGTGAAACAAAAGTACCAAAAATATTAATTGAAAGAGAAGTAGAATATATGATGAAATCTTTGGAAGATGATTTAAAATCTAAAGATTTATCCTTACAGGATTATTATAAGCGTATTAAAACTGATGAAGAAAAAGTCAAAAAAGAATACGAAATTGTTGCTGAAAAAAGAATAAAGCAAGAATTAGTGTTAGATAAAATTAGTCAAGTAGAGAATATTCAGGTTACTGAAAAAGAAGTTATGGATAAAATTGAAACAATTGCTAAAGAGCTGAAACAAGATGCTTTGAAAGTAGAGGCAACTTTTAAAAAAAATAATAATTTAGATGGTTTGAAAGAAAGTATAAAAAGAGAAAAAATAATTGATTTATTAAATAAAAAAGTAAATTTGCAAAAGGAGGTAACATCCAAATGACTTTAGTGCCTATTGTAGTTGAACAAACTCCTCGAGGGGAGAGATCTTACGATATTTATTCTCGGCTGCTAAAAGACAGAATAATATTTTTAGGAACAGAAATAGATGATATGACAGCCAATATTGTAATTGCGCAATTATTATTTTTGGAAGCAGCCGATCCTGACAAAGATATTTATATTTATATTAATAGCCCTGGTGGCTCGGTAAGTTCTACTATTGCTATATATGATACTATCCAATATATAAGATCTGATGTTTCGACCATTTGTTTAGGTATGGCTGCAAGTGGAGCCGCTTTAATTTTAACGTCAGGTGCAAAAGGGAAGAGATTTGCTTTACCTAATTCAAGGATTATGGTGCATCAGCCTTTAGGAGGGGTGCAGGGACAGGTTACAGATATAGAGATACAGGCTCGAGAACTTAAAAGAATTAAAGATACTATAAATAAAATATTGACTCACCATACTGGACAAAAACTTGAAAAAATTGAGAAAGATACTGATAGAGATTTCTATATGACTGCTCAAGAATCTAAAGAATATGGATTGGTTGATGAAGTAATTAAAAGTCGAGAAGAAGCAATAAAGGAATAGAAGGGAGTTGAAAAATAGTGAATTGTTCGTTTTGTGGCAAAACCCAAGATGAAGTATATAAAATAGTTGCAGGTCCAAGTGTTTGTATATGTGATGAATGTATTAAAGTTTGCAATGATATTATATTAGGTAGAAAAAAGAAAGAAGGCAGGCCATTTGATTTAGGAAATGTCCCCTCTCCCAAAGAGATTAAAAGTTTTTTAGATGAATATATAATAGAGCAAGAAAAGGCAAAAAAAATACTATCAGTTGCTGTATACAACCACTACAAAAGAATCAAAAGTAATAGTAATAATAGATTAGATAAAAAAGATAAAAAAATAGATAAGACAAAGGAAGAGATAGAATTAGAAAAGAGCAATATTCTGTTAATAGGTCCTACTGGGTGTGGAAAGACCTTGTTAGCCAAGACTTTAGCTAAAAAACTAAATGTTCCATTTGTTATTGCTGATGCTACAACTTTGACTGAAGCGGGATATGTAGGCGATGATGTAGAAAATATTCTATTAAATTTACTGAGAGTAACCGATAATGATATAAATCTAGCTCAAAAAGGAATAATCTATATAGATGAGATTGACAAAATAGCACGTAAATCAGAAAACCCTTCTATAACCAGAGATGTGTCAGGAGAAGGAGTACAGCAGGCTCTTTTAAAAATTATAGAAGGAACAGTTGCCAGCATACCACCTTACGGAGGGAGAAAGCACCCGCAAGAAAAGAATATTCAGATGGATACCACGGAAATATTGTTTATTTGTGGGGGAACTTTTGAGGGATTAGAAGATATAATAAATTACCGAATAGGCAAAAATAATATTGGATTCAAAGCAGATATAAAAACTAAAGATAATAAAGAAAGAAATTATAAATTAATGGAAAATGTTTTACCGGAAGATCTGATGAAGTATGGCTTAATTCCCGAATTAGTGGGGAGATTGCATATAGTATCTACCTTAGAAGCTTTAAATAAAGACGCATTACTAAAAATATTAACCCAGCCTAAAAATGCCATAGTAAAACAGTATAAAAAGATATTTGAATTAGAAGGGGTGGAACTTAATCTTACCCCCGGAGCTTTAGAGGCAATCGTGGAAGAAAGTATAAAAAGAAAAATAGGGGCAAGGGGCTTGCGTTCAATTATGGAAGATTCAATATTAGATATAATGTACCAGATACCTTCGGAGAAAAACATTGAAAAATGCACTATTACCGAAGAAGTTGTGAAAAAGAAACAGATGCCTGAAATAGAAAGATATGGAAAGGGTTTAAGAAAAGAAACAGCATGAATAATAAAAATATAAGAAGCTTAGACAAAAATATATTACCTTTATTACCACTAAGAGAATTGGTTGTTTTCCCCAATATGATTATTCCTCTTTTTGTTGGGAGAGAACAATCTATTAATGCTTTAGAAGAAGCAATAAATTTAAAAAGTTTGATATTTATTGCAACTCAGATAGACCCAGAGGTAGAAAAACCAAAAGTAGAAGATATGTATTCTATCGGAACAATTGCCAAGATAATACAAATTTATAAACTACCAGATGATACCATCAAAATATTAGTAGAAGGACTCGATAGAGCAAAAATTAAAAATACAGAAGGATTTGATAATTTTCTTAAGGTAGAAGTAGAAAAAATAAAAGTTAAAAACGGTAAAAATCTAAAAATAGAAGCCTTGATGAGATTGGCAATCAATAGATTCGAACAATATTTAAAATTAAACAGTAAATTACCTTCAGAAATGATGCTATCCGTAAAGAATATTGAAAAACCAGATAAATTGGCCGATATAATTGCTTCAAATTTAGTTTTACAGATAAAAGAAAAACAAAATTTATTAGAAATAGCTAATCCTTTGGAAAGACTGGAGAAATTAATTGTTATATTAAAAAAAGAAATAAGTATTTTAGAATTAGAAAAAAAGATTCAAGATAGAGTAGAAGTAAATTTAGAAAATTACCAAAAAGATTATTATCTAAAAGAGCAATTAAAAGAAATACAAAAAGAATTAGGAGATAATGAAGAAAACATTTCAGAAGCTGATGAATTCAAAGAGAAAATATTTTCTCTAAAACTTAATCAAGAAGTGGAAGAGAAGTGCATAAAAGAAACAAATCGTTTAGAAAAAATGCCATTTTTATCTGCTGAGAGCGGGGTAATAATAAATTACTTAGAATGGATCATCTCCCTTCCCTGGAACGAAGTTACTACAGATAAATTAGATATAAAATTAGTAAAAAATGTTTTAGATGAAGACCATTATGGTTTATTAGATATTAAAGAAAGAATCTTAGAGTACTTAGCAGTGAAAAAAATGAGCAGTAAACAGTTAGGGACAATTCTGTGTTTAATAGGGCCTCCGGGAGTAGGTAAGACATCATTGGCGAAATCAATAGCCCGGGCAATGGGTAGAAAATTTATAAGAGTTTCCCTGGGAGGCGTACGGGATGAAGCAGATATACGCGGACACAGAAAAACTTATATAGGTTCTATGCCTGGAAGAATTGTTCAAGGGATAGTTAACGTAAAATCTAAGAATCCCGTTTTCTTGTTGGATGAAATTGATAAAATGAGTGTGGATTTTAGAGGAGACCCGGCTTCTGCTCTTTTAGAAGTATTGGATCCTGAGCAAAACAATACTTTTAGAGACCATTATTTAGAAGTTCCCTTTGATCTTTCCGAAGTAATGTTTATCACCACAGCTAACAATGAAGACGAAATACCTTATTCCTTAAGAGATAGGATGGAAATAATTAATATTTCTGGTTATACTGAATATGAAAAATTACAAATTGCCCAGTTATTTTTATTTCCTAAACGATTGAATAATCATGGCTTCAAAAAAGATGATATAGAAATATCAGAAAAGGCTATGAAAAAAATAATCCAGGAATATACTCATGAAGCGGGAGTAAGGGGCTTAGAAAAAGAAATATCATCTATATGTAGAAAGGTTGCTTTAAAACTAGTTTATTTTAAAAAGAATAAAAGAGTTAGAATCACATTAAAAAACTTAGAAAATTATTTGGGAATCCCTAAATATAAAATTGAGAAAATTGGACAAGAAGATACCGTTGGTTTGGCAACAGGTTTAGCCTGGACTGAAATCGGCGGAGAAGTATTATCAGTGGAAACTATAGTAATGCCCGGAAAAGGCAAATTAACCTTAACCGGACAACTGGGAGATGTTATGCAAGAATCAGGGAAAGCTGCCTTAACCTACGCTCGTTCTCGAGCAGCAAAATTTAAGATAGATAGTAAGTTTTACGAAAATTGTGATATTCATGTTCATATTCCAGAAGGAGCGGTCCCTAAGGATGGTCCATCTGCCGGTATAACCATGGCTACTTCTTTAATTTCTTCACTTACCGATATCCCGATTCGAAAAGATGTAGCTATGACTGGCGAAATTACTCTACAAGGAAAAGTTTTACCAGTTGGAGGGTTAAAGGAAAAAATACTTGCCGCTTATCAATTTGGTATAAAAACTATTATAATTCCTAAAGATAATTTTAAGAATTTAGAAGATTTACCTAATGATATTAAAAAAAGATTAAAATTTATTATGGTAACTAATATAGATGAAGTTTTAAAAAGCGCCCTTACCAGAAGTCCTTTTTAAAAATAGGGACACATCCCATTTTTCACTAAAAAATGGGATGTGTCCCTATTTTTTATTTTTTGACAAACAGACTTACTTATATTAATATAGGTAATATAAAAATGATAAAAACTAAGAAGGGAAGAGTAGAATAAAGTTGTATATAATTTTATTCGAAAGTCATCCCAAAGCTGTTAATCTGAATAACAAGAGTAGGATTGGCCGGTAGTTACGTTATAACTTAAACATTGAGAGCCTGTTTGAATAATAGGGACACATCCCATTTTTCATCTTGAATTAAAAAAATGGGATGTGTCCCTATTATTCAAACAGGAATTAAGGTGGTACCGCGGATAGACTCCTTTCGTCCTTTTGAGAAACGAAAGGAGTTTTTTATTTTTAAGTTTAAGGGGGAAAAGAGAATGAGAAAAATAGATGATGAGATACCTTCAGTATATAATCCTAAAAAAGTTGAAGAAAAATGGTATAAATTCTGGTTAGAGAAAGATTATTTTAAAGCAAAGCATAATCATAATAAAGAAAATAATTTTTCTATCGTTATACCCCCACCCAATGTTACAGGATCATTGCATATCGGGCATGCTTTAAATAATACTTTGCAAGATATTTTAATTAGATGGAAAAAGATGGAAGGATACAATACTCTTTGGCTTCCAGGGACTGATCATGCCGGAATTGCCACTCAAAATGTAGTGGAAAAGGAAATTGCCAAAGAAGGGAAAAGTAGGTACGATTTAGGAAGAGAACAATTTGTAGAAAGAGTATGGGAATGGAAAGAAAAATACGGAAATAATATAATAAATCAATTAAAAAAATTAGGATTTTCCTGTGATTGGTCACGATTAAGATTTACTTTAGATGACGGTCTTTCTAAGGCCGTTAGAAAGGTATTTATACAACTATATAAAGAAGGCCTGATATACCGGGAAAATTATGTAATAAATTGGTGCCCGAGATGTCAGACTGCTTTGGCTGATATTGAGGTTGAATCAATCGAAGAAGATGCAGAACTGTATTATATAAATTATCCCATAAAAGATTCTAAAGGAGAGATTATAACTGTCGCTACCACCCGCCCTGAAACTATGCTCGGTGATACTGCGGTAGCAGTCCATCCTGATGACAAAAGATATCAAAAGTTTATTGGTAAAACTGCCATATTACCTTTAATGGAGAGAGAAATACCGATAGTAGCGGATAGTTATGTTGATCCTGAATTTGGTACTGGGGTAGTAAAGATAACCCCGGCCCACGATTTAAATGATTTTGAGTTAGGAAAACGTCACAATCTACAAGTAATTAATATATTAAATAATGATGGTACAATGAATGAACAGGCAGGAGATTTTAAAAATTTACCGGTGTTTAAATGTCGAGAAAGAGTTTTGAATGAATTAAGAAAAAAGGGATTCTTAAATAAAATCGAAAATTATAAGCATTCTATCGGGCATTGTTACAGATGTGGAACTATTATTGAACCATATCTTTCTAAACAATGGTTCGTTAAAATGAAAGAAATTGCTGAACCTGCAATACTTGCTGTGGAAGAAGGCAGAATTAAATTTACACCTGCTCGTTGGGACAAAGTTTATTATGACTGGATGAAAAATATTAAAGATTGGTGTATCTCACGTCAGTTGTGGTGGGGACATCGTATCCCAGTCTGGTATTGTCAAGATTGCGGAGAAATAATCGTAGAATTAGAAGATCCTACAATATGTGAAAAATGTGGCAGTCATAATTTACTGCAAGACCCGGACGTTTTAGATACCTGGTTTAGCTCTGCCTTGTGGCCTTTTTCTACCTTAGGCTGGCCGGAAGAAACAGAAGATTTAAAATGTTTCTATCCGACATCAGTATTAGTTACAGGTTTTGATATTATTTTCTTTTGGGTGGCTCGAATGATCATGATGGGATTAAAGTTTCGTGGTGAAGTACCATTTAAGCAAGTTTATATAAATCCCCTAATTAGAGATGCAGAAGGTAAAAAGATGAGTAAATCAAAAGGGAATGTTTTAGATCCTTTAACCGTGATTGATAAATATGGCGCTGATACTCTACGTGTTACCCTTGCCTCTTTAACTATACAGGGAAATTATATATGCCTCTCAGAAGAGAGAATTAAAGGATTTAGAAATTTTACTAATAAAATATGGAATGTGTCAAGATTTTCTGTAATGAATCTCAAAGATTTTGATATTGACAAAATAGAAAAAGAAAAATTAAAAATGACCTTAGTTGATAAGTGGATAATCAGTAAGTTAAATAAAACAATAAAAAAATCCACCGAGTGTCTTAATGAATATAAATATGGAGAAGCCGCCAAAATTATTTATGAATTTACCTGGAACGAGTTTTGTGATTGGTACATAGAGTTTAGTAAACCAAAATTATATCAAGAGAAGGATACAATAGAAAAACGGACATCTCAATATATCCTGTGGTTTGTTTTAGAAAATACCTTAAAGCTTTTACACCCTTTTATGCCTTTTATAACTGAAGAAATATGGCAAAGGCTGCCTCATAAAGGGGAAAGTATCATGGTTTCACCCTGGCCAAAATACAAAGGAAAATATATGAATAAAGATGCAGAAAATAAGATGGATACAATAATGAGCATCATTAAAACTATACGTAATATTAAATCAGATATGAATATTCCATATAGCCAAGTGATCGATTTATATTTAAATGTTAATGAAAAATATAAACTAAAGTTAATAGAAGAAAATATTAATTATATCGAAACCATGATTAAAACAAAAACGTTAGAGGTAGGAACAGAGATTAAAAAACCAGAGTATTCAGCTGCAGGTGTTTTAGAAGGAGTAGAAATATTTATTCCCTTAAAAGATATAATAAACATTTCAGAGGAGATAGCTCGATTAGAGAAAAAATTAAATAAAATAAATAGTGAGCTTAATATAATTTGTAAAAAGATTAATAATAATGATTTCCTGTCCAGGGCTCCAGAAGATATTGTTAAGAGGGAAAGAGATAAAGCAGATAATTTAAGAGATATTAAAGAAAGATTGGAAAATAACCTAAAAAGTTTTAAGAGGTAAATGTGATAACTTATTCAGAAGCAATAGATTATATTTATGATTTAACTAAATATGGTATAAAATTGGGGTTGGAAAATATAAACTATTTACTTTATCTTTTAGGCGAACCTCATAAAAAATTAAAAATAATTCATGTTGCCGGGACAAATGGAAAGGGATCAACCTGTTCCTCAATTAGTTCAATTCTTCAATCTGATGGTTATAAAGTTGGTCTCTACACTTCTCCTCACTTAGTTGATTTTACAGAAAGATTTAAAATTAATCAAAAACCGATAAACAGGAAAAAAGTAAGTGAGTTATTAGAAAAAATTAAACCTTTTATAGAAAAGGTTGCCCACACGCCTTCCTATGGCCATTCTACCTTCTTTGAAGTTATCACTTCTATGGCTTTTCTCTATTTTTTTGAAGAACAGGTAGACTTTTTGGTTTTAGAAGTAGGATTAGGTGGGAGGTTAGATGCTACTAATGTTTGCGAACCTTTAATTTCTGTCATTACTCATATCGATTATGACCATATGGATAAATTAGGGAATAGTTTAAAAGAAATTGCCAGAGAAAAGGGAGGAATTATTAAACCGGAGGGGATTGTAATATCTTCTAATCAATATGAAGAGGCATATAATGAGATCAAGAAGATAGCCGAAGAGAAAAATTCCCTTATTTACAGCGCAGGAAGAGAAATAATTTACAAAATAGTTAAATCTGATATTAAGGGTGTAATATTCGATTTAAAAGGAATTTATCATGAGTATAAAAATCTTCATACTCCCTTATTAGGCAGACATCAAGCAGACAATTCTGCTGCTGCTGTTACAGCCATAGAAGCACTCAAAATTAGGGGGGTAAACATTACTGAAAAAGCGATACGGGTCGGCTTGGAAAAAGTTAAATGGACCGGGAGATTGGAAATCATTCAGAATAACCCTACATTAGTTTTAGATGGGGCACACAATCCCAATGGAATAAAAGTAGTGCGAGATGCCCTGAAAGAGATATTTTCCTACCGCCGGCTTATTTTGGTATTAGCTATTTTTGCTGACAAAGATTACAAAAAAATGATACAAATAATAGTGCCTCACGCAGATTTAATTATTACTACTAAAACAGAAAACTCTCGGGCAACTTCTCCTCGGATAATCGCTAAAGAAGCGGCACAATATATAGATCAAAATAAAATAATTGTTACCGAAAATATTCCTCAGGCCATAAATTATGCTTTATCAAATTCCAAAGAGGATGATTTAATATGTATAACCGGATCGCTATATACTGTAGGCGAAGCAAAGAGATACTTCAAAAGTAAGGAGTAAGGTAAAAATGTTTAACCTTTCAAATCAAGAAAAAATTACCATAATATTGTTATTAGTATTGATACTAATTGGTGTAGGAATAGTTTTGAATAAAAATATTAATAGAGAAGATAATTTTATGGTAAATCGTGCATCAGATATTTCAGAAAATAACCCTGCAATGCAAATAGAAATTCCCCCGGTAATTATTCATATCGCTGGTGCAGTAAAAAATCCCGGAGTGTATCAATTAAATCCAACCGATAGGATTGTTGATGCAGTAAAAATTGCCGGAGGGGAAACTGAAGAAGCAAATTTAGATTTGACTAACCTTGCTGCTCTTCTTGAGGATAGCCAAAAAATAATTATTCCTTATAAAGTTTACAACGAAACTGGGGAAGAAATTAATAAAAATATTTATAGCAATGTGGAAAATGGGTATTCTTCTTCGGTTTCTACCTCTACGAAAATTAATATTAATACTGCTAATGCGACAATGCTACAAACTTTGTCCGGAATTGGACCGGTTCTTTCAGAAAGGATAGTAGAATATAGAAATCAGAATGGATTGTTCGGAGTGATTGATGATATAAAGGATGTATCCGGAATTGGAGAAAAAAAATTTGAAGGAATTAAAGATTTAATTTGTGTCCAATAAAAAACATATCTTCAGATAGCAAATACAATGTCATTAGACCCTTACCTACAATTTTATCTCTATATATAGTAGGAATAATCTATGGTAAATTCATTAGTATTAATCTGATTTTTTTGTTTTCAATTATAGTATTTTTAACAATAATTACAGTTATAAGTTTTATAAAGCAGTGGAATATAACCACTGCTTTATTATTTTTAATACTATTTTTAGTCGGCATATTTAATTATAACCTTAATTCTAATCCTATTGGAGCTAACCATATAGCAAATATTTTAGAAGATAAGAGGTTAACCATTGTTTGTAAGGTTTTAGACAAAGAATATTATCCCAATCAAGAGAAAATATCTTTTAAGGTAAAAGCAAATCAAATAGAAAGAGGAGATTACAGCATTAGAACGCAAGGCCTAATATTAGTGAATACCTATTTGGGTGATTGTCCATATGAATATGGAGATGTGCTTAAAATTAAAGGAAAATTAGAAAAACCTGAAGGACCGAAGAATTTTGGTGAGTTTGATTATGAATTATATTTAGCTCAAGAAAAAATCTTTACTTACCTTAATATCTGGCAGGAAAAAGATATTAAAAAAATAGGAGAAGATGATTCTAACTTTTTAGCATCTTTCGCCTTATCAGCAAGAAATAGAATAAATGAGATTACAAAAAAGACCTTGCCACCGCCGTATAATTTCCTTCTTGTTGGTATGTTATTAGGAGAAAGAGGTTTTATTCCTCTTGATTTAAAGGAAGTGTTCACCGAAGCAGGAATCATGCATATATTAGCAGTTTCAGGTTTACATGTAGGAATAATTGCTATGGCTTTACTTGCTTTCTTAAGTATATTGCGGTTACCGAAGAAACTTAAACTACTTATCTTAATATTAATTCTTATAATCTATGCCTCTATCACCGGTTTTCGTCCCTCGGTATTAAGAGCCACCATTATGTTTATTCTATTAATAGGTGGGAAATTAATCAATAGAAGTAGAAATCTTAATATTTCTCTTTTTTTTGCAGCATTTTTAATCTTATTGTTAAATCCATTAACACTATATGATGCTGGTTTTCTCTTATCCTTTATAGTAACTTTTTCTATCATAAATTTATCGCCCATCTTGCAAGAATTATTTTCTAAAATAGTAGTCTGGATTAAAAATCCTTTAGCAGTTTCAATAGCTGCCTGGATAGGAATTTTCCCGCTTTCTGCCTATTTTTTTACTAAAGTATCGATAATCTCCATTATTTCCAATCTATTTATTATTCCTTTAACCGCGATAGCGGTAATATTGGGATTTATAACCTTTTTTATCGGAATGGCAAGCATCTCTCTGGCCGGTATAATTGCTAATATAAATTACCTGGTATTGAATCTAATAACCTTAATAGCAAAATCATTGTCTTCACTTCCTTTTGCCTTTATTTATGTTGCTCAACCTTCAATTATGGTAATTATTCTGTATTATCTAATGGTATTTTTTATTATTGAAATATTCTATAAAAAAACACTATCACAGAAGATAAAGAAAAAAGCTGCCTTGGTTGTATTAGCGATTATATTGCTAATAATTATTGTTCAAGTATTTTATCCGGCAGACAACCTCAAAGTAAATTTTATAAATGTGGGGCAGGGGGATTGTATCTTAATTGAAGCCCCCAATAAAATAAATATCTTAATCGACGGAGGAGGCACCCCTCAAAGTGATTTTGATGTGGGAAGTAAAATTGTTATACCTTACTTGAGAAGAAAAGGTATAAATGAGATTAACTTGTTAATTTTAACTCATCCTGATTTAGATCATTTAGAAGGATTATTGCCGGTACTAAGAGAATTTAAAGTTGATATGGTTTTAGATAGCGGATTACCCTGTGATTCATCTGAATATAGAGAATTTGTTTCCATAATACAAAAAAAAGGCATACCCTATCATCAGGCTAAAGCCGGAGATAATTTTATTTTTAGTAACAATTTAGAAATATTTTTGCTTAATCCTTTGTATAATTCTGATTTCTATAACGATTCTGATTTTAATAATGCGTCAATTGTGGTAAAATTATTCTATAAAAATGCCGATTTTCTTTTTACCGGAGATATAGAAGAAGCTGCTGAAAAAAAATTATTGGTCTGGCAGAATATTTTGCAAAGCGATATATTAAAAGTTGGCCATCATGGAAGTGCAGCTTCTACCAATTTAGAATTTTTGGATAAGGTTAACCCAAGTATTGCGGTTATTACTGTGGGCAAAAATAATTTTGGGCATCCTTCGCAGAAAATTATAGAAAGATTAGAAGATAAGAATATACAAATATATCGGACAGATGAAGATGGAACGATAATTATAAGAACAAACGGCCAGGAATATTGGATAA
>JBBRDV010000024.1:0-18246 GCA_038203565.1 Atribacterota bacterium | reverse complement strand
TTTATTTTCATTTATTTTAATATTATAATCTAAAATCTCTATAAAGAAAAAATTAAGTTTTTATAAAATGAAAATTAAAAATTTATTAACTCCATGAAAAACTTAGGGAAGATTTGATCCCAAGTCTTCTGATAATTTGTTTGACTCTATTTAAAATATTGGGTATAATTTTTACAAATTTTTCATGGGACATAGTAATTCTCCAATGAGCTTTAAAAATATAACTTAAAAATTTTTAAAGAGACTGTGCATTATATCTGATCAACCAAACCCATTTTTATAATTCATTCTCCAAAAGAAAATATTGATGTTAAGACCCAAAAAAGCTTCCAGCGTTTTTTCAAAGAAGAAGTAAAATGTCATGGGGTAAAAACCGCTATAGTCAGGAAAATTGCCGATGAATTTGAACCGAACGATTGGGTTGTATTTAAAAACTGGATAGAGAAGTATGTGAATAATTGGGCAAAATGTGACGGATTTTGCAATCATACCATAGAGGGTTTTTTAGTGAAATATCCGGTTATCATCTGTCGGAATTAGAAGTTATCGGAAAAGGGACATGCAGTTCCTGTAAAGGAGCTTTGCTGGCTGCTATGCGGCGCTTGTATAAAGAAAGACAATCTCCACACTGTACCATACTTATGGGGCAAAGATTGAGAGATAGAGAATGTGAGTTTGTCCCTAATTTTAAGTATGGTACAGTCAAATCAAAGAAACCTTATGTCTTATACGAGGAGGTAAGTTATGAGAATTGAACATGTTGCTATCTGGACAGGGGATCTAGAGCGTTTAAAAAGATTCTATATTAAATATTTTAACTGCATAGCAGGGGATAAATATCGTAATGAGTCAAAGGATTTTGAGTCATACTTTCTATTTTTTGATAACAGCGCTCGTCTTGAATTAATGAAGATGCCATCGATACCTCACCATTTAAATGATCCTAAAACTAAATATGAAGGAATTATTCACATTACCATTTAACGTGGCAATGCTCCCTCGCGCCTCACACTTTACAATTATTTTATAAAAAAAGAATTTTTAAAACAGGTATAGTATTTGATAAAGTAGTGTGAAATTTAAGTTAATAGCCAGATAAAAAAATATAAAATAAAGATGTAACCTGCATAATTGAACCATCAATACGATGTTTATATAATTGCGTTATTTAGTACAATCAATTGTTTAATAAAACGCAATAAGGAGAAAATGATATGAAATATGATTTTGATTTAATTTGTATTGGGTTAGGTCCCGCCGGAATGGCTGTTTCTGCCATGGGGGCGGAAATGGGTTTAAAGGTTTGCGGCATTGAAAAGAATAAAATTGGTGGAGAATGCATGAATGTAGGTTGTATTCCCAGCAAGTCTCTTCTTAAGATAGCTAATTACAGGCACTCATTCTTAAAATTAAAAGAAATGGATTTATCAGAAGGAATCATGCCGAACATTAAAAGTCCTTTCACAAAAATAAATCAATATTTAGATTACATCTCTAAGGAAAAAACATTAAAGATGTTTGACAAAGTAGAACTTATTTTGGGTGAGGGAGAGGCAAGCTTTATCGATTCGCATACAATCAGCGTTGGTAATAGAAACATTACTGCTCAAAGAATATTTATTGCAATCGGGACTGAACCTCTGGTCCCACCGATTAACGGAATTTCAGACATAGATATTTTGACCAATCAAAATATTTTCAAGTTGTCTAAAATCCCAGAGAGCATGACGATAATTGGTGGAGGTGCCATTGGTTGTGAAATGGCACAGGCATTTACCCGACTTGGCACGAAGTGTATTATTGTACAGATGGACGATTTTCTTATCCCAAATGGAGATAAAGAGACAGGGGATTTAATTGAAGAGATTTTTAAAAAAGAGAATATCGAAGTTTATAATTCAAAAAAAATAATCAGCGCGAAGTATGAGGATAAGAAAGTATCTTTATTTACGGAAGACGGAATTTGCCTTAAATCAGAAAAATTGCTTGTAGCCGCTGGAAGGAAAATCGTTCTTGATGCTTTAAAACTTGATAACGCAGGAGTTAAATATGGCAGAGGCGGAATTGAGGTTGATTCCGAATACAGAACATCAATTAAGCATATTTATGCTGTAGGGGATTGTAATGGAGGGATGATGTTTTCCCATGCTGCCATGCATCAGGGGATGTTTGCCATTATGAATGCCGTAAGTCCTTTTTCAATCTTCAAATATAGAAATTATGTGATTCCCTGGACTGTTTTTACCGAGCCGCAAGTTTCATTCGTCGGTATGAGTGAAGAGGAGTTGAAGAAAAAAGGAATTAAGTATAAAGTATATATTACAAAATATGAAAATTATGGTGCTGCCATCGCAGAAAATGTAAGCGTTGGTTATGTTAAGGTGTTTGCAAATTCTTTAGGTAGAGTTTTTGGTGTAAGCATTGTAGGTGATGGCTCAGGAGAAATGATTAATGAATGGGCATTAATCATTCAGAAAAAAATTAGATTGCTTAGTGTAATGTTTTTGGCACACTCATTCCCCACCATGGGTTTTTTGACTAAGCGTGTTGCAGAAAAATGGATGATGGAAAAGATGAAAAATTCTTTGGTTCAAAGATTATGCAGATTTTTTTACCGAAAATGGTAAAAAGAAAAGAATAAAATGAATCCAATTATTCAAAAAATTAGAAAGACATTGAAAGAGAACATTGATGATAAGATTCAAAAAAACTTTCAGCATTTTTTCAAAGAAGAAGTAAAGTTTTATGGTGTAAAAACCACTGTAGTCAGGGAAATTGCTAAAAAATTTTGGAAAGAAATAAACACACTTGAAAAGCCGGATATTTTTGATTTATGTGAATTACTTTTTTCCTCAGATTATGGTGAGGAAGCTTTTATTGCTAGTTTTTGGCTCCCCAAAATTGCCGATGAATTTGAACCGGATGATTGGATTGTATTTAAAAGCTGGATAGAAAAATATGTGAATACTTGGGCAAAGTGTGACACATTTTGTAATCATACTGTGGGAGATTTTCTCATGAAATATCCCGAATTTATTAATGAATTGAAAGAATGGACCCAATCAAAAAATCGCTGGCTTAGAAGAGCAGCAGCCGTTTCCCTTATTGTTCCTGCCAAAAAGGGTTATTTTATGGATGACGTTTTTGAGATTTGCGGCCGATTACTTTTAGATCAAGACGATATGGTTCAAAAGGGCTATGGCTGGTTGCTTAAAGTTACAAGTCAAGCGCATCAAAAAGAGGTTTTTGATTATGTGGTGAAGAATAAAGAGAATATGCCGCGTACTGCTCTTAGATATGCCATTGAAAAAATGCCACAATCCTTGAGACAGGAAGCGATGGAGCGATAGGATAATGTCACTATTGGGTAAGCGAACATTATCCATCGAATCTTTTATTTCAATGATAATAGGGATTAAATTTCCTCTTCTTGGAATAAAAGGTTTATAATAGAAGATAAAGAAAATGTTTAGGCAGGTGTAAGTTATGTCACATCTAGCTGCGAAATCCGCTTATAAAAAATTGGAGGAAAGGCTAAATAAATTTCCCCAGGGAGCTCCTCCTTCCGAGACACTGTACAAGATATTGAGTCTCCTTTTTAATGAAAAGGAAGCTGAACTGGTTTCCCAACTTCCTATAAAACCTTTCACTATTAAAACAGCCAGCCGAATATGGAAATTAGATACAGTCAATACCGAAAAATTATTAGATGAATTGGCAAGCAGAGCAATTCTCTTGGATTCTAACCATAACGGAATTAAAAAATATGTTCTTCCACCCCCTATGGCAGGATTTTTCGAATTCTCGATGATGAGAACCAGAAACGACTTAGATCAAAAGCTGCTTTCGGAACTCTTTTACCAGTATCTCAACACTGAGGAAGATTTTATCAAGGATTTGTTTTTGGGAAGCGAGACAAGGCTGGGAAGAATTTTCGTACAGGAGGAAGTTCTATCCAAGGACAACCTTGTTTCCATCCTGAATTATGAAAAGGCAAGTTATATCATAGAAACCGCATCATCTATTGGAATCAGTATGTGTTATTGCCGGCATAAAATGGAGCATTTGGGGAAGGCATGTGATGCTCCCATGGATATTTGCATGTCTTTCAACAATGTGGCTAAATCTTTGATAAGATACAATTATGCCCGAAGAGTAGAAGCCTCAGAATGTATGGAGCTGTTACATAAAGCTTGTGAATATAATCTTGTTCAATGCGGGGAAAATGTCAGGAACAAGGTAAGTTTTATATGTAATTGCTGTGGTTGCTGCTGTGAAGCCATGGTTGCAGCAAAAAAATTCGGAATGCTCCATCCAGTTCAAACCACCTCATATATTCCCAAGATTGACGAAGAAAAGTGCACAAGGTGTGGAAAATGCATCAAAGCCTGTCCTATCGAAGCCATAGAGTGGGTTTCGAATAATAAAGAAACCGATGATAATTCAGGAAAGAAGGTGAAGATAAACAAAGAAATATGTCTGGGATGCGGGGTCTGTGTTAGAAGGTGTCCCAATAACAGCATCGTACTTGAAAAGCGAGAGGAACAAATTATCACTCCGGTTAATTCAGTACACCGGATTGTCTTAATGGCAATAGAAAAAGGGAAACTGCAGGAATTGATATTTGATAATCAGGCTTTTGCCAGTCACAGGGCAATGGCAGCTGTCCTTTCGGTTATTTTAAAGTTGCCCCCTCTAAAAAAAATGATGGCCAGCAAACAAATGAAATCAATTTATCTTGACAAGCTCTTGAGTAAAATAAAATGATTTTAAGATCATTACTGGTATATTATCTTTTTTGATTGGTTTTTTCCAGACATTTAACTGTGAAACTCTTGGTTTTATTGGAGATAATTAGTTTTATTAAAATGGATCTAGAAAGATTAAAATTTCATTTTTATAGGGAGATAGTATAATGAATAATAGAAAGAGACTTTATATTTTATGGAGCAATCAAGATCCGGTGACTGCTGAAAAGATGGTTTTCATGTATGCTCTTAATGGTAAACTAAAAAAATGGTGGGATGAGGTCATGATTATAGTATGGGGAGGTTCTACCAAGTTAATTACCGAAAGCAAACAGATACAGGATAAAATTAAAGATTTAATCAGGGAGGGAGTAGAATTTTCTGCCTGCAAAGCATGTGCTGAACAATTAGGTGCCGTTGATATTTTGGAAAAACTTGGAATCGAGGTAAAGTATTGGGGTCAGCCCTTAACGGATATTATCCAAAATGGAGAAAAATTAATAAGCATTTAAGTTTGCCCCAGAGATAATTGCAATCGCTAATAATTCGATAATTATTCTTAGAAAAGGAGAAAGAAGAGTCTTAGTTATTAGAATTTTTTACTCGCTCTTTGTTAAATAGTTCTCAACTCCCAAAGCCTCGATAACGACATCTTCGATGCTGTAATCGCCTAAAAGCGGTTCAACAAACATCCAGACCGGTCCGCCGGATCTGTCAAATATCATAGCCCTCTTATTTCCGGACTTAAAAAAGACTATAATCTTACAAATGAAGAATTGATTCGTGCCATAAGATTTATGATTGCAGCAGAATACGAAGCCATCCAGCTCTATATGTAGCTTGCCGAATCAACCGATAACCAATTAGCACAGGATGTACTAAAAGATATTGCAGATGAAGAGCGTGTTCATGCCGGAGAATTTCTTAGGCTTTTAAAAGAACTTGCACCAGATGAAGAAAAATTTTACGAAGAAGGGGCCAAAGAAGTAGAAGAAGAAATCAAAAAATAAGAGTAAAAAGACATAGTGTCAAATCTTGATAAGGGGGAAAGGGAAAGGTTATATGGTTGAATATGGGGCTTTAAGAAGGAAACCCCAAATACAAAAGGGTGGGCTTCTTTAGATTGTTTAGAAAAGATATAAACCGTATGGAATTATATAAAATATAATAACTTAAAAATAATATAAACATTAAAAAACTCATACAATGGCGACAAGTACATATTGACATGATGCAAATTATATTTGACAAAAGCGGAAGGGCCTGCTAATATTTTAAAAAATGTTAAGGAGTAAACAAGGTGGTTTCAAAAAGAGTATTTTCTAAAATAGTAAATTCCTTTAATTGTTTTTTCTTCTACTTTACCACCGATGTTTATGCCTTAGCATCTTAGCGGTTTAAAAACAAGATATCATAGGCATAAACATCGGTTTTACACCTATGCTATCTTTATATTTTATCATATTGATATATGAAATGAAGGTCATAGGTTTTTTATTCCTATGACCTTCATTATTTTATATGAACAACTTTGCGCGAAAATTATTCTTTAAAATTGTTCCCCGACATAGAGATAGATTTTCCGGAAGTATTCAAATATTAATTCAGTTCGATAACTCTGAAATCCAAAAGGAAATAAGATAGGGTTAATTGAAAAGTTATAAATTTTAAAATGAATTTATATAAATAAAATAAAACTAGAAGGAGGGTAAATTAAAATGATTATTGTAATGAATGGTAAAAGCAATGATTCTGATTTAGACAACTTAGTTAATAAATTGAATGAAATGGGGCATGAGGTAAATATTATTCGAGGAGAAAAGCGAATAGTTGTAGGAGTCATCGGGGATGTAGAAAATTTAGTTTCTGTACCTTTTTATGCCTTCAAGGGAGTAGAAGAGGTCATTCGTATCATGAAACCTTACAAGTTAGCCAGCAGAGAATTCAAAAATACTGATACAACTATTAAAGTAAAAGAAGTAACCATTGGAGGAAAAGAAGTAATATTAATGGCCGGACCCTGTGTAGTAGAAAATGAGCAACAGATATTTAAAACAGCTCGTCAAGTGAGAGCTTTGGGAGCGAAGGTCTTACGGGGAGGAGCCTTTAAACCTCGAACTTCTCCTTACAGTTTTCAGGGATTAGGTGAAAAAGGTTTAAAATTATTGGCAGAAGCAGGGAAAGAGAACGGTTTGTTAATTGTAACTGAGGTGATGTCAGTTAATCAGATAGATTTGGTAGCCGAATATACCGATATATTTCAAGTGGGAGCTCGTAATATGCAAAATTTCGTGTTATTGACAGAATTAGGCAAGACTAAAAAACCAATATTGCTTAAAAGAGGCATGTCAGCTTTTATGGAAGAATTATTATTATCGGCAGAATATATTTTAAGCCAGGGGAATCCTAAAGTAATCTTGTGTGAAAGAGGAATTCGTACTTTTGAAAATTATACCCGAAATACATTGGATTTAAGTGCTGTTCCTGCTTTAAAGCAATTAAGCCACTTGCCGGTTATAGTAGATCCCTGCCATGGTACGGGCAGATGGAAATTGGTAAGTCCGATGGCAAAGGCAGCGATAGCCGCCGGAGCAGACGGGCTTATTATTGAAGTTCATCCTGAACCTAAAAGCTCGCTGAGCGATGGAGTTCAAACTTTAAAATTTGACACTTTTAGTAAATTGGTGAAAGAATTAAAACCTATAATTCAGGCAATAGGAAGAGAATTTGATTTACCTTAATAATATAATATGACAGAAAATAAATAAAGACAGACATTTATTTTTAAAAGACTTTTAAACGCATTAAACATAAGAGTTTCTGTCTTACCTCCTAATTATTCTTTTAAAAAAAGAAGGATTTTATAAATCTTTTATTGTATTAATATTAAATGTAGAAAAATTTGAAATATTAGTTCATTTTATTTATTATCATATTTATGAAGGGATAAATAAGCGCTAATTTTAGTATTCCGATGCGTGTGTTTGCATTTATCAGGTATAAGAAAGTTGAGAGATAAAAGGAAGGAGGAGAAAATGAAGAACAGGAAGAAATTTTCAATCGTTCAAATGAACGACAGCCATGCTTATTTTGATTTGCACCAGGAAATGTTTTGGCAGGATGACCATGCTGTATACCGCCCTGCGGGAGGTTATGCACGCATCGCCACCATCGTAAAACAGATTCGGGCTGAGAACCCGGGGAACGTTCTCTTTTGTGACTGTGGTGATACCTTGCACGGTACCTATCCTGCCTTGGATACTCAAGGGCAGGCTTTAATCCCAATCTTGAATTCGTTAGGGCTTGATGCCATGACCGCACACTGGGAATTTGCTTATGGTCCAAAGGTATTTAACCAGCGGGTTGCCGAACTTAATTATCCAATGCTGGCCAATAATATCTATGATAAAGAGACAAAAAAGCCGGTCTATCGGCCATATACTGTAAAAGAGGTTGGTGGATTAAAGATCGGCCTGGTGGGGATAGCCTCAAATATTGTGGATAAGACCATGCCACCTTCTTTCAGCGAAGGTATTTTCTTTACCCTGGGTAGGGATGAACTTCCGCAAATTGTCGATAGGTTGCGCAATAAGGAAATGGTGGACTTAATCGTGTTGGTCTCGCACCTCGGGTTTCCCCAGGAGATGAAGCTTTTGTCCGAGGTAGATGGTATAGATATTTGTCTCAGTGGCCACACCCATAACCGTCTTTGTAAACCGGTTCTCAATGGGAAAACGATTGTGATACAGTCAGGCTGTCATGGTTCTTTTTTGGGTTGCCTGGATCTTGAAGTGGATGGTGGACAAATCGTCGATTACCGGCATCGGTTAATTGAGGTCGAAGCATCAATACAGCCTGACCCTGGTGTAGATGAACTGATAAGACAGGCGCTTGCCACCTATAAGCATGAACTCGCAGAGGTTGTCGGTGAAACTGCCACTGCTCTCAACCGGGGAACAATCCTGGAGGCCACCATGGATAATTTTCTCCTTCAGGCTTTAATCGAAAGCACCGGTGCGCAGTTGGCATTTTCCAATGGCTGGCGTTACGGTGCACCGATAGTACCAGGGAAAATAACCTTAAATGACCTTTACAACATTATTCCTATGAATCCGCCTGTCTCAACCATAGAGTTGATAGGAGAGGAAATTAAGGAGATGCTGGAAGAGAATCTCGAAAGGACATTTTCATGCGATCCATATAAACAAATGGGAGGATATGTCAAGCGATGTCTCGGTCTTAATGTCTACTTTAAGATAGAGAACTCCTCAGGGAATCGTATTCAAAAATTATTCATAGGCAATAAAGAGGTGCAACCCTACCGGTACTATACTGCGGCCTTCGTCACCATGCAAGGGGTCCCTCCAAAATATGGCCGCCATCGTGAAAACAGGTCGGAGCGTGTCATAGATACCTTGCGGGCATATCTGGTCAGGCATCACCCCCTTTATGCAGAGCTTAAGGGGACTTTTGTGGCAGTGTAAGAGGAATTTCGACATTAAAAAGATATTTTTTTAGAAAGAAAGGTAGATGTAAAATGAAGTTATTTTCCTGGAACGTGAATGGTCTTCGAGCCATTTACAAGAAAAACTTTTTAGAATGGTTTATAGAAAAAAATGCAGATATTTTTTGTATTCAGGAAACAAAAGCGCATCGCGGACAATTACCGGATGGTCTCATAGAAAGAAAGGGATATTCGAGCTATTTTACCCAGGCAGAGAAAAAAGGATATAGCGGAGTGGCTCTCTGGACCAGAAAAAGACCGGAAAGTACATCCTATCAATTAAACATTCCTAGATTTGACCTTGAAGGTCGATTGATTCAAGCAGATTATTCTGAATTTACTTTATTTAATATTTATTTTCCTAACGGTAAAGCTTCCAAAGAGAGGTTACAATTCAAGTTGGATTTTTGCGAGACCATTCTAAAAAAAATGGGTGATTTGTTAAAAGAAGGGAAGAAGATTGTTATCTGTGGTGATGTCAACACGGCTCATCGCGAAATTGACCTGGCCCGACCCAAAGAAAATGAGAAAATTTCCGGCTTTTTACCTGAGGAACGTGCATGGGTCGATCGATTAATGGAATTGGGATTTATAGATACATTCAGAAAAACCCATTCCGAAGGTGGCCATTACAGCTGGTGGGATTATAAGACAAAAGCCAGAGAACGGAATGTTGGATGGAGAATTGATTATTTCTTCATCAGTACTAACCTGGAAGAACATTTAAAATCTGCTTTTATTGAATCAGAGATTTTGGGTTCTGACCATTGTCCCATTGGTATTGAATTGGATTTTAATCATTAATATTTTTCTACAGATCTTACATATTTTCCCCATTTATTAAGTAAATAAGGCTAGTATTAATTTCTCTGTTATGGCAAGCTTTCGAAGAAAGTACGACAATATTATCTCACAATTATTTTTTTAAAAAGAAGGACTTTTATAAATGAAGAGGATTAATAATGAAAAAATCTTTAAATAAAATAGCTCCAATAGTAAGCATTCTTGCAATTGGCATGTTATCGATAAGCATACTAGAGCCTGTTCTACCACTTTACCTGATCCATGTCGGTTTTTCCTCAAAAGCGACGGGTGTGATAATTTCGGTCTTATGGCTTGGTATGATTATTGGTGAGAGTTCATGGGGATGGATAGCTGACAAGATAGGAATTAGAATCCCAATGATTTGGGGAACTTTAGTTAGCGGTATAATATTGCTTGGATTTTTGTTAGCTAAAGGGACATATATTGTTTTTATTGCAATATTATGCTTGGGATTATTTCGGTCTGCAGTCTTTGGCCCAGCCCGGGGGCATGTAGGAAAGCATGCTCCTGCATTTAAAAAAGCCGCATTTATGGGAATAATTACAGTTGTAATCGGTGGTTCTAGAAGTCTTGGGGCTCTGTCGAGTGGATTTCTTGCCAGTAGTTTGGGGTACAGCTGGGTATTTTATATAGCTATTGGAATTTATATTTTAGGTGGCTTGATAACAATTGTTACCCTTAGGGATTTAAAATATAATGCCCCCAAGCTTTTACCCGCAAATAAACATTTATTTGTTATAGATTCAAAAATTTATCGCTGCCTGTTTTCTTTATGCGCAATAACCAGCTGTGAATATTTTGGATTAGGATTATTTATATCTTTTCTACCGCTTCTCATTACTCAGGTTGCGGGTCTCAGCGTTGCCTCTGTTGGTGTTCTTTTTACTGTGAGAGGAATAATTACTATGATATTTGGAATTCCTATGGGAATGTTGGCTGACCGCAAAGGAAAAAAATTGTTAATGATAATTGCTCTTGCGACGTCAGCAATTAGCATGATAGGAATCTCTATGGCTAACAGCTTCCTATGCTTTTTAGTATCCGCCGTTTTATTTGAAATAGGATTGGTTACCTATAGCCCCGCAGCATTAGCCCTACTGTCGGATTCCATACCTTCTGAACACCAGGCATCAGCGATGGGTATATACGGAGGTATATGCGAAAATACAGGAATTATGGCTGGAGCATTTTCGGGGGGATTTGTCTGGAATATTTTTGGACCAAGAGCAACTTTTTTGCTGGGGAGCCTGGTATGCATAATAGGAGTAATCATGTGCTTGATTTTAAATATCGAAGAAATGGAACGTGTCAATAAACTTACGAATGAAATATACGGGAATAAAGTAATGTAGTTAGAATAGGGAATTATATTTGTTGTTTATATTTTTTCATAAAAAAGAAGGGGTTCTTAATATAAGTGTAGTATTTTTTACTACTCCCCTTTAATAAAAGTACTATTTTAAGTTAGAATAAGTTAAAGAATAGGAAAGGAGAAAAATTATTATGAATCGTGAAGAGATAGCAACTAATTATTTTAGAAATGGATTTAATTGTGCTCAATCAGTACTGACATCGTACAAAGATAAAATAAATATTAAGGAAGACGAATTATTAAAGATATCATGTGGTCTTGGTGCAGGAATGGGAATGCTGCAGGATACTTGTGGTGCTGTAAGTGGGGCGTACATGGTCATTGGGTTAAAATATGGAAAATATAAAAAAGATGATAATGAAGCACAAGAAAATACTTTTAGTTTGGTAAGAGAATTTGATTCAGAATTTAAAAAAATAAATAAAACAACGAGTTGTAAGGAATTATTAGGATGTAATTTCTTAACTGAAGAAGGTACAAAATATTTTGAAGATAATAATTTAAAAGAGAAAATTTGTATAAAATGCATTGAATATTCAGTAAAAATATTGAATAGATTATTAAGTGAGAAAAAACATAACGGTTTATAAAAGTCTACATATACTTCATTAGTGCTAAGAATTTTATAATTCTTTGATGTATTAGTATTAAGATATAGGAAAATTAGAAAAGACTTACTCTTTTGTCTGCTGATGACGATGCAATAAGCTAAATATATATTATTAAAGGATGACAAAGAATCGTCCCCTAATATACTACTAAAAGAGGTATGATTAATTGCTAAATCTAATAGAGAGTGGAATTATTCAGTCGATAAAACAAATAAAAGGAAATATAAAAGAGAGCTTCAGTGCTGCGATCCCGATTTGTTTAGGTTATTTGCCCTTAGGGTTTGCTTGTGGTGTTTTAGCACAGAAAGCAGGTTTGTCTATTTTTGAAATAGCAGGTATGTCATTAATAGTATTTGCTGGAAGCTCTCAATTTATTGCTGTTTCGATGATAGGAGCCAATTCATCCATTGAAGCTATCATCATGGCTACTTTTGTTGTCAATTTACGACATTTTTTAATGAGTTCGGTTTTAGTAAAATTTTTAGCAAACAAGAAAAAGAAATTTTTATTAATTTATTCGCACGGAGTTACCGATGAATCATTTGCAATAAACTATCACAAATTTACAGAAGGAATATGGGACCCTCAAAAAGCAATGACAGTAAATATCGTCGCCTTTGCTTGTTGGAATTTTGCTAATATTATTGGAGGTTTAACCGGCGCGATTCTCCCCGTAAACAATGAAATTGCCAGCTATACACTTACGGCAATGTTTATAGGTTTATTGGTGTTAAATTTAAAAAATAAGGTTTTTATTATTGTCGGAATAATTTCTGGAGCAGCGTCTATTTACTTATCTTTAATTTTAAAAAATAGTTTTTATATAGTAATAACAGCAATTTTAGGAGCCTCGATTGGATATTTTATTGAAAATAAAATGATAAATGAAAAAAGAGAGAAAAACAATGTTGAGTGATATGAAAATATGGATATTAATTATTGGAATGGCAATTGTAACTTATTTACCAAGAATGATGCCTTTAATAATATTCTCCAAAAAAAATTTACCGCCTTGGCTGGAATCTTGGTTAAAGTATATCCCTGTTGGCATTTTTAGTGCCCTGGTTTTCCCTGCTATATTCATCAGAAATCAAATGTTTTGTGTGACGTTAAACAATATAGAATTAATTTCTTCAATATTAGTGTTTGCTATTGCATTTAAAACAAGATCATTAGGACTTTCAGTTATTGTCGGAATAATTTCATATTGGGTTCTAGGAGAGGTTATTAATGTGTGAAATTATCACATTCTTCCCATTTATAAGTAAATATGGTTAATATTAATTCCTCTTTTATTGCTTTCGAAAAAAGCGCGGCAATCTCATCTTGTAACTATTTTTTACAAAAAAGAAGGATTTTTTAAATCTTTTGTCGTATTTATACTAAGGTGTAGAAAAATTAAAAAACTATTTCTTTTTGCCGCTGGTGGCGATTCAATAAAATAAATATCTATTCTTGAAGTGTGACAAAGTACTGCTCCCTGACACCTATGGAAAAAATAGAAGGCTAAGGGAAGGATAAAATTTTAATAAAAGGAGGTAGCTATGCCTGAATTTGGAAGTCCGTTTTCCGGACTTAAAAAAGACCGTAAGCTTACCAATGAAGAGTTAATTCGTGCAATAAGGTTTATGATTGCAGCAGAGTATGAAGCCATTCAGCTCTATATGCAGCCTGCCGAATCAACTGATAACCAATTAGCACAAGATGTACTAAAGGACATCGCAGATGAAGAGCGTGTTCATGCTGGAGAATTTATTAGACTTTTAAAAGAACTTGCACCAGATGAAGAAAAATTCTACAGAGAAGGCGCTAAAGAGGTAGAAGAAGAGATAAAAAAACAAAGTAAGGGAAATTAAAAATGAAACGCCTATTTAATTGGCAGATTGTATTAGGTCTATCCCTAATAGCTTTATCTGCCCTGGTTTATATTATTCACTATCTTATTTTTAGAGACGCACATCATATTTTCCTATACCTTATTGGAGATATAGCTTTTGTTTTCCTTGAAGTTTTGCTAGTGACTTTGGTTTTGCACCAATTACTGCAATATAGGGAAAAGAAAGTTATGTTGAACAAACTAAATATGGTGATAGGTGCGTTTTTTAGTGAGGTCGGAGTAGAATTGCTCAAGATTTTTTCTGATTTTGATACAAAATCTTCTGAAATGACTCAGAAACTGGTTATAACAGATGAGTCTTTTAAAAAAGATTTTTTGAAAATTTGTAAAAATGTTAAAAATCACTCTTACAACATTGATAGTAAGAGAGGGGATTTGGAGAATATTAAAAATTTCTTGAAGGGGAAGAGACAGTTTTTGCTAAATCTTTTAGAAAATCCTAATCTATTAGAACATGAGGCATTCACAAATTTACTTTGGGCAGTATTTCATTTAACGGAGGAGCTTACTTACAGAAGAAGCCTGAACGGATTACCAGAAAATGATTATCAACACCTTGCGGGAGATATAAAGAGGGCATATTATCTTTTAATTGTAGAGTGGTTGTACTATATGAAGCATCTAAAAGCTAATTACCCCTATCTTTTTTCTCTTGCTGCTAGAACAAATCCTTTTGATGCCAATGCATCGGTAGAGGTTAGATAAATAGTTGCTTGTGCTAAGCAAACAAGCCTAACCTAAAGGTAGTAGGGGAATTAATCTAAATATATAGTTTTGCCATTACACGGAATGAAGACATGATACAATTTGTCGTATTAATATAACGATGTAGAAAAATTGAAAAAGGCTAATTCTTTTTTGACCACTGTTGGCGATTCAATAAGGTAAATATATATTCTTAAAATATGACAAACGAAACGTCCCCTTGTCTTACCTGTCTTACATTCGATGATTGGTCAGACTTATTGTCTCAAGGTGATAACAGCCCTAAAAAAATATGAATATCAAATTTTAAGATCTAAACTCATTTTGTCTACTTTCCAACTATAATTAAAATATCCGCTGATGATGATAAAGCTTGCTCCCATTATACTTAAGAGGTCAGGAATCTCTTTGAAAAACATTAGACCAAAGAGACTCGCAAATATAATTTGAGAATAAGTATATAAAGATACCAGGCTTGCTTGAGCCATTTGATAGGCTCTAGTAAGGGTAATCTGTGCAAATAAAGCAATTAGCCCGATTAAAATTAAAATAAACAAATCAGAGGGACTGGGAACCTGGAAATTCTTTTGTATTAATAATACTACTAAACTCCCCAAACCACCAATATAAGCAGCATAATTGGTAATGACCAAATAATGGTCAGTTAGCCTTAAATACCTTAAAATCACGTGGTTAAAAGCTATAAAGATGGCAGCAAGCAGGGCAATCATTGCTGGGAACATCTCTACCCCAAAACCAGGTTTAATGACCAATAATCCTCCCAAAAAAGCCAACAAGAAAAGTGGAATTCGCCGAAAAGATAATTTTTCTTTCAGGAATATTGCAGAAAGCAATAATATAAAAAAGGGGCTTAATCTATGAATAGTAGTTGCATCTGATAAAAGCATCACTGTAAAAGTATAAAATTTTGTTAATTGAATAATTAAATTTAAAAATCCACTAGACCATAGGAAAGGTTTATTTTTACCAAAAAGAGAAATATGCATTTTTTTTGCTATTAGGGGAATAATGATCATACCAGGAATACTTTGAAAGAAAATTATCTCCATTAAGGGAAGATACCTTACCTGTTTTACCATTGCTGCTATTAAGGCAAAACAAAGGGAAGAAATTACCATGAAAAAAATCCCTAATTTATAATTATCCTTCGTCTCATTTATAGCTTGATTTAATTTATTATTCTTAATTAATATAATTCTCCTTTAAATTATTGAAACCAAAATATAGTTAAATTATAACTCTTTATTAGTTTTAAATCCAAAGATATTTAGCGTCTTAATATTTACCTGATAATTTTCTCTTTTAGTAATCATTATATAATAGATATTTATAAATTTGTCTTTAATACCTAAAAATATTGTTACCTTTTCCCCATTTGCAAATAAATATGATGAATATGAATTCCTCTGTTATCATAAGCTTTCGAATAAAACGCGGCAATCTTATCTCACAGCTATTTTTAAAAAAAAGAAGGACTTTATAAATCTTTTGTCGTATTTATATTAAACAATTAACTCTGTATTATAAAACAAAGGAGGAAAAAATGTCCCCAGAAAAAGAATTATTAGAAAAGCTAAAGGAGCATGATACCCCATCAGTTACCAATGTGGTAGCAACCTATCCTAAAAATCCATTGTGTCTGGGGCTTTACAACCCCTGGACACAGAACTGGTACACAGACCAGTCGATACGATGCATCTATCCTGAACTTGGTCGCACTGTGGGTTATGCTGTCACTTGTGTTTATGGCCTACCGGATCCCAATTATTCCCGCCTCTCCTTTATGGATGTTATTGATGCTCTGGAACAATCCAAGAGACCTACTGTACTAATCCTCAAACAGATATTCCCACCAGAGATAGCAGGCAAGGTAGGTCTTTCCGGAGGCAATATGACCACAGCATTGAAGTCGATTGGATGTGTTGGGGTCATTTCAGATGGACCTTCACGCGATATAGATGAGATACGGCCGATGAAGTTTCAGTACATGCTTACAGGAACCACGGCAGGGCATGGGGATATGGCAGTCCATTCAGTAAATAATCCAGTTTCGGTAGCCGGAATGGACGTGTCTCCTGGTGAGATTATCCACATGGATGAAAATGGTGCTTGTAAATTCCCTGCCAATAAGTTGGAGCAGGTAGTGAAAAACCTTGAATTACTAAAGCAAGAAGAGCAAAAACGTATGTCAGCACTTTCCAAGGCAACTACGGCTGCGGAAATTCGAGCCATCTTTGAAGGGCAATCATATGCAGATAAAAAATAATCCAATGAGTTCTATAATTGTAAGACAACACCTAACCATAGAATCATCTGATCAATCAGGATAGTCAAATTACATTCTTTATGCCAGAATAAGAAGATAAATTGACAAGAACGTTGAGGCGGTAGTTCTATTAAATAAAATAAAGTAAGGTGATAAAAATGGAATTTAAAAATAAAACGGTTGTTGTTACTGGCGGTTCAAAGGGTATTGGCAAAGAAATAGCTCAAAAATTTAAAAAAAGAGGAGCAAGGATAGCTGTTATTGATAAGGATGACAATGAAATAGAATATGATGTGTTTTATAAAGGTGATATTTCTGAAGAAGAAAATCTAATAAAATTTTCTAAAAATGTAATTGAGAAATTCGGAAAGATTGATTATCTAATAAACAATGCCTGCTTAAGTAAAAAAGGCCTAATGTCAAATTGTAGTTTTGATGATTTTAACTATGTTTTAAAAGTAGGAGTTACTGCTCCATATATTTTAACAAAGTTATTCATAGATCATTTTAATCAAAATGCTGCCATTGTAAATATTTCATCAACCAGGGCATTTATGTCTCAACCTGATACGGAGAGTTATTCCGCTGCCAAGGGAGGCATCAGTGCATTAACCCATGCCATGGCAGTAAGTCTCTCTGGTAAAGTGAGGGTAAATTCAATATCACCAGGCTGGATAGACACATCTGAAGACAATGATAATTGGGGCGAACCTGATAAAAGACAACATCCGGTTAAAAGGATAGGTAAAGTTCAAGATATTTCTCATATTATATTATTTTTATGTAGTGAAAAAAGTAGTTTTATCAACGGGGAAAATATAACTGTTGATGGTGGTATGAGCAAATTAATGATTTATCATAATGACCATGGTTGGGAATATAAAGGTAATTAATCTACAAATTTTCAAACGAAATTAATAGAGTTATGTATGTGACAGGAGACACTCGTGGTAGCTCAATAATTCAGCAATTTTTTCTAACTTTTTATCAAGGGTCTGGTAAGTTCAGGCTCCCAACGTCTTCTCAAATGATCATATAATAGGAAAAAGTTCTCTATCAAGGTAATATCATATTTTAAGAAATTACAGCATGTTAAATGTGAAAGCCGTACCTCTTAGTACATTTTTTATTTCTCTTATCCTTTATTTTTTAAACTTAACAGCGATAGCAATAGCAGATTTTTTTCTATAGTGTAGCTATCAGCCAACTGATGGGGTTTTGAATATTTTTCCCTCTGAAGCATTTTTAAAAAAAGAAAGATTTTATAAACTTTTTATCGTATTAATATTAAGATGTA
>JBBRDV010000023.1:0-18621 GCA_038203565.1 Atribacterota bacterium | reverse complement strand
TTTAACTCTTCATTATCCAAATTATTCTAAATAATTTTAGGTTGTTATATATCTATATTCTGCAAAATAATTAAAAATCCTCTTTTTTAAAGGCAAATCCTCGAAATATTTTAGTTTTTCTTCTCAAGCATAACCAGAGTTACCCCTGAGGGCTCATTAAACAAACAAATTCGTGAACCACCGGGAATTTCGAAAGATAGTTTAACTTTTTTATGCAACCTTTTTTAACTCTTTTCTAACAATATAATCTCTATCTTCTGTTAGAAAACCTTTAAGGTGGTGTATAAATTTATTTTTGAAATTACTAAAAAGGGTGGCTAAATTCATAGGGTTTAGACACCTTTTTTCTTTATTTTTATATCTTTGCTGGCTTTTTAATTATTCTTCCTTCGAGAGTGTTATATTTACGAGTCTGTAGGTCATAAATATTGCAGAAAAAAATGCAAATACGGGAAGAGCCATAAAAGCATAGGCCGTGGGTATATTGAGGACAACGAAATAGATACGCATCTTCATTATAACGGTTTCCCACCCTGAAAAAATAAGGTTAATAAGGAAAACTATCATAATGAGAGTCAGAACGATCTCCAGTACTTTTTTGACCTTTTGGGGAAACTTGTCTCTTATAAATTCTATAGTTATGTGCCCTTTTTTATAAATGGCGGCAGACATGCCGAGTGCCAGCATCCATGCAATGGATAGATAACATGCATCAGCCACCCATAAAAGCGAAAAATTTAAAAAAGTCCTGCATATAATTCCGGCTACATTGACGATGAAAATAAATAAAAACAAACTTCCTGATATTGTTTGTAATACATTAGATAAAATATCCAAAGCTTTTTTCATCTCACCGGCCTCCTAAAATAACAGATTGGGTATAAAAGTGACTATTGATGGAACAAACGTCATTAAGGCTACAACTGCAAATAGCACCAAAATAAATGGTACAAGTTCCTTTATCAGTCTATCAACTGGTACATTGGCGATCTTTGCCTCCAAATAAAGTAGTCCGCCAACCGGAGGTGTTAGCAAACCTATCATAAGGTTGGTGACAATAACCACGCTAATATGAATAGGATCTATGCCCAGTGCTGTCGCTATAGGAAGAATCACAGGCACAAAGATAAGCATTGCAGGTATTGCGTCTATAATCATTCCTAGAAAAATAAATAAAAAGTTGACAAAGATCAGGAACATTAGGGGTGACATATTCATAGAAAGAACATATGCTCCCAATTGTTTACCTAACCCTTCTACGGAAATAAACCATGAAAAAATAAATGCTATAGAGAACAGCGCCATAATCGAAGATGAAAACAAGACTGAATTTTTAAATATATTCAAAATGTCCTTTATGGCTATTGTCTTGTAGACAAATACACCGATGATAAGAACATATGCTGTCGCAAGCATTGCAACCTCAGTAATAGTAACAAGACCGGTAATAACACCAAGAATGATAATAATGGGGGCCATAAGTGCCAAAAAGGAGTCCTTGAGTGTCTCCAAAAAGATTTTAAATGACTGTTCATGCTCGTATACCCCCAGATTCATTTTTTTAACCTTCAAGTAACAAATCAACATAAGAGCACCACCCATTAAAAATCCCGGGATAACACCCCCTAAGAAAAGGCGTCCTATAGACAGATCTGTTAGAAGTCCGATGAACACCATGGGTATACTGGGTGGAATAATTGGCCCGATTGTAGCCGCAGATGCGTTGATAGCTGCTGAAAAATCCTCCGGGTATCCTTCTTTTTTCATAACCGGCAACAAAACTGACGAAACTGCACTGCAGTCAGCAGGTGCCGAACCGGACACTCCGGCTGTTATAATATTAACTATAACGCAGGTGTAGGAAAGACCACCCTTCCATTTTCCAATAAAAAAACGGGCAAATTTTACAACTCTCAAGGTCATCCCGGAAATATTCATCAACTCTCCAGCCAGTATAAAAAAAGGAATAGCAATCAATGAAGTGTTGGTCATGCCGTTTATCATGCTTGTTGGTATAAGTGTAAGCGGCGCATTTCCAGTCACAAGTAAATAAGTGGCGGCGGCAATACCCATGGACAAAAATATTTCTGCACCAAGAAACATCAGTATAAACAGGAGTGCAAACAACATGAGTATAGACATATGTTTCCCCTTATAAAATAGGTTTATAGTAAACTATTTCTTATTAAATCTGATTTCGGCTCAGTCAAATATTAAAGCATACTCGCACAGCTAAATGATTTTATCCGTACGATTTGTGCTTTTACCATTAAATTCAGTTTTTCTCGAATGTAACTTCTCCACCAACTATTACGGTTGAAATATTAATATCATCGTCGAATATAATTATATCCGCATCTTTACCTATGGATAATGAACCCTTAGTGGAAAACCTGCCAATATTTTTAGCCGGTGTAGCCGACATCATCTTAACCGCCTGGTATAACGGCACATCTGCTAATTTTATCATAGTCCTCACTAACCTATCGGTCGTTGCGACACTTCCTGCGAAAGCCGATCTGTCTGGAAGTTTTGCCACATCATCTTCAATGATAATATTCGATCCGCTCGTTTGGCTATATATTTCTCCTTTAACGTCTTTTAGCCCCGCTGCGTCTATAGCGTCGGTCACAAGGCATATCCTGTCGGGGCCCTTGATCTTATATATCAATTTTAAAAGGCTTGCAGGCAGATGTTTACCGTCGGCAATAATCTCTACCATCATATCATCAATCAAAAATGCCGCTTCTATTATTCCAGCGTATCTATAAGCATTTATTCGCCGCACTGTCGAAGTGCAGGAATAGAGGTGTGTAACCGTTGTAAAGCCACACTCATATGCCTTTATCGTTTCATTAAAAAGGGCGTCCGAATGACCTATGGACATACGAATTCCACGCTTTGTAAGTTCCTTTGCCATTTCAAGGGCACCGGGAAGCTCTGGTGCCAATGACCATCGCAAAATATTGTCAAAGCTCTCCACAATATTCATGTATTCCTCTTTAATAGGATTTCTCACATATTCTGTCGCCTGAGCTCCCTTTTGGCTCATAGCAAAGTATGGTCCTTCAAGATGTACTCCCAGAATTTCAGGGCCCTTAGTCATCTTTGAGGTGGCTTCCCTTATGTTCTCTATGCTCTCCCTGGTAAGCTCGTTACTCGCAGATGATATGGTAGCCACCATAGAGGTTGTACCATGGTTCATATGCACTTTACTACATGAAATCACATCATCGACGCTGCTGTGTAGAAAGGCATATCCACCTCCACCATGAACATGAATATCCAAAAATCCCGGAGAAATATATTTACCTCCTGCATCAATAACAGTCTCATCCGACTCTGGAAGCCTTCCTGTTCCTTCATAGACACCGGTGATTACCCCGTCACACACAGAAACGCTTCCTTCGAGGATAATCCTTTCAAGTGCGATAATCTTTCCATTGGTTATTAGCTTTTTGTTCGTCATATTTCACCCCCTGTAAATCAATTTTGCAGAATCCTGGTCTAGGTATAAATTAGCAGCCCGGTGTAACCTTAAAACAGATGCGGGACACCTTTCATTGATTTCTCCACATAGCATATTTCTGACAGCTTCAGCCTTTCTCAAGCCAGGTACCATACAGACAATATAATTGGCGGCCATAATAGCGGGAACTGTCAAAGTCAACGCCTTTTTTGGTACCAGGGTTATATGGAAAAAGCATCCATCATTTACCTGCTGCCTACGGGATCTTTCATCCAATGCAACTATTTGGACCAGTTTGTTATCATAAAAGTTGGCAACGTGGGGATCATTGAAGGCCAAATGCCCGTTTTCTCCTATACCAGTACAAGCTATATCCAGAGGATATTTTTTGAGTAGCCCACTATACCTTTGGCACTCTTGTTCCAGCTCTTTGCTGTTCCCTTCGATATAATTCACAGATTTAAAGGGCACAGAGCCGAAAATCCTTTCTTTAAGAAAATTACTAAAACGTTGAGGTGCATTATAATCAAGGCCAATGTATTCGTCCATGTGAAAAGCATTTATGCGCTGCCATGGAATATCTTCGTAGGTTGTTAAAGCCTCTAAAAAATCATTTTGAGACGGGGCGGCGGCAAACAGCAAATTTATTTCTTCCTTCGTCTCAAAAAGTTCATTAATCTTATCGTATACTGCTTTAGCCGACAGACGCCCTAATTCGGTTCTGTCATCGCATATATACACGGATAATGCGTCGGTCATAAACCTATCCTTCATCACCATTTTACTCCCTGTATAATATTCACTATATAAATAAATCACGTTTTTGAACACAATCCGTTATATATTTTTATTACGTGTCCTATTTACCTATTTAAGAACCGGTAAGCCTCATTCCCGGGCAGTACATATACTAGATATTAAAATAGCAAAATTGCTTTCCCTGTATATTTTTCAAACATATCCTTGTTATATTCACTGCCACCGGGAAGATTGCCACTTCTAAACACAGGAGGGGTATAACCCTTGGAAACTAAATACTTACAGGTCTCCATTACTAAATAGTTGGCAGTAAAACAGTTGCAAAAGGTAGAAGTTGGCCCCACGTTCTGTTCGCATCCTTCAACTGATATAATGGCGTCTCCATAAGGAAGGTGGTTATTTATAAATACATCCACCGACTGATACAAATTGGCTCCGCTGGGATGTCTTGAAGGATGGTCCTTAGGCAGCTTCTCGGCAAAAGAGGTAGAGGTAATTGCGATTGAGGTTACACCGCGTTTTTTCGCCTCATTGGCACAGTCTATTGTCATACAGTTAACACCATAGGCATTTATTATAATCAAAACTTCGCCGGGAGTTTTACCTACACGGTAAGCATTCAGTACTGGAATGGCATAACCGAGAGTTCTTTCAACGCCCATGGACCGAGATCCACCATGACTCAAGTTAGTACCGGGATCCAGGATTGCATTGATACAGGCAAAGCCTCCCGCTCTTGAAAACATCTCTTCAACTGCCATATTTGAATGACCACCAGGGCCTATTACGTGGATGACTTGATCCCTCATAATTGAAGCGCCGACCAAGGCCGCCGCTTTTTTAACAGATTCCTCTTCATTTAATATTTCATTGAGAAGAGATTTAATTATATTGGCATATTGCATAGCTTCTTTACTCATTATTCAAAACTCCTTTTTATTAAATTAGGCAGCTGCATGGAAAAAGAACAGCTTTATGCAGCTGCATGACCTATCCTTTTTAATGGAGTGGTAAGTTCCTGGCGGTGCAATAAAGCAAACACCTGGTTCTAGAGAAAATTCCTCACTCCCAACCATAGCACTTCCGCTGCCGGAAAGCACAAAAAAACCCTCCTGGTCATCGTGAACTCCACCCTGCCTATATTCCTCCTGTGTAAATACAAGTACCCCTGCCCTGCATCCCGCAAGACAACCGTTTTCCTCTCCAAGCATTTCCTTAAAAAAATAACCCTCATATCTAACCGGAGTCACATCTTTTTCATTAATAAATATTTTCATAGTTGCCTCACCTATTAAAAAATATGACAGCGAGAACCAGTCAAAATATCAGGCCATTAAATACACTTCCAGGGATTTGAGGGGATCTCACAACCATTGGTGTCTCTATATCTCCCTGGTGAGATCCCCTCAGCCGCTATATCCGCCTATTAAATAATACCAATAATTATTCTTTGTAGTTTTCCTTAAATTTAAGTGCAACAGCCAATGTACCTGTAGGCCAGCTTTTGCCTTCTTTATCGAACTCCTGATAAACATCGCTTCCGAGCTTTGCCTGTACAGAGGCGATATCAATGTCAACTTTTGTCATCTTACTGGATAGGAAAGCCATTACTTCTTCAACTGTATCTGCTATCATTTTAGCTTCAGAATCCGTTGCTGCTTTTGCAGCATCTTTCATGATTTTCTTCTGGTTATCGGACATCTGGCTCCAAACTTTGTTGCTTATAAAAATTGCGCTTACGTCCCTAATATAGTCGGTCTTCATGAAGTGGGTCTGAACCTCATAGAAGCTGCTGCTCTTTACAGTAAAGAAGTTATTCTCCTGAGCATCTACTACACCTGTTTTTAAAGACATATAAAGGTCAGCAAAAGGAATAACTATAGGAGTAGCTCCAAGTTTCTTCATAATGGTCATAACTAATGTAGACTCAGCAGTTCTTATTTTTAGACCTTCAAAATCATCGGCATTTTTGATTGCCTTGTTTGCGGTAAGCTGCCGGGGAATTAACTCACCGTTTGCAATAAGCATACGTACGCCGGTCGAGGCTGCGCCATCTTCAATCCACTTCTGAGCATCAGGGGAATCAATAAAAGACTGGAGCTCTTGGTTATCTTTCCAAAAGAAAGGAGCCGATGTAATGCCAAACTCTTTTGCACCTGTACCGGAAAGCCAGGAATAGCAGGATAGTGTATTATAAAGCATGTCCACAGTACCGTTGATCATGCCAGTGAGAAGATCGTTTAAATTGCCGAGAGCACTATTGTTATAGGTTTCTACTGTGATTGTGCCATTGGAATCCTTCTTCACTTTCTCTGCGAACAATTCCATCGCCTTACTAGCAGGGTCTGTATCATTCTTGATACCCGCTAATTTTAAAGTGAAGGCCTTTTCGGCAGCCGACGATGAGCAAATACCGAACATGAACATTGTAACCAAACTAATTACTAATACCAAAACAATTATTTTTTTCATTTTGTTTTCCTCCCAAAAAATATTTTGTGCTCAATGGTGTTAATATAAAATACGTAAAACGCATCAATATTAAACTCCCATTAAGCTTCGAAATCTGCGTCTAAAATATTTACGCAGATTTTTTTGCTAAATTCATCTAAAATCCTCATAAATTTTATGATGAATCTGCGAATCTACATTCAAATTCTACTATGTTCTTCACCTCCTTTATTATTTTCTATTTTTATAAATTTCTCTCCCTTGTGACTTTTAACCCAGGCCATTGCCTCTGCAAAATGTTCGCTCAGTCTTTCTTGAGCTAAACGGGAATCTCTCTTTTCGATTGCCTCAAGTAGTAATTTATGTTGACGTATAAATAAATTTCTGTCTTTGGTTTCGTATCTGTGAAGTAGAGTAAGATTTCTTTGAATGGTGGAAAAGATTTTAATTAGATTGATGAGCAAAGAATTATCAGAATTTTTATAAAGGGCACAATGAAATTGAGAATGGGTTTCTACTAATTCTTTTTCTTCGAAATTATTAAGTACCTTAAATTCAAGCTTTTTTAGAATCTCTTTAGACTGAGCGATATTTTCTTTGGTAAATTTATTTATATCTTTGGCGATAAACCAGGATTCTAAACAAAACCTAACCTCTAAAACTTCTTGAAAATTTTTTATATCCATTTCTAAATTATAAGGGAGACCTTTAAGAATAACCTCAAAATTAAATTCTCTTATAAAACGCCCCACTCCCGGTCTTACTTCAATTATGCCTAAAGTTTCCAATCTTTTAAGGGCTTCTCTAATTGCGGTTCGGCTTATTCCTAACCTTTCGGCTAAGTCATGCTCCGTGGGGAATGGATCGCCGCTTTTCATTCCGTTTTCAATAATATAAAGCTTGAGCTGTTTATGGATTAATCCTTGTAAATCTTGAGTTTTTAGATTTTTCAATTCCATTTATTTCCACCTTAATATTGGTTGTACGATGTATGACACCCTAATCATAACAAAAAAAATATTCCTTGTCAAAAATTTTTTCTTTATATATTTCCTTAATCAATGATTTTCCCTGTTTTAATTTTCTTATATCGTATGATTTATAATGCACTGGGGCTACCTCATCCCAAAATGCCTGATTAGTTATTTCTGCTTTTTCTTTTATTCCATTTAATTTTTTAGTTAAAATATATATCCTCTTACAAATTTTTTAATATTTACCTGTTACCTATTAATTATAAGATAAACGTATTTTCTCATCTGCTAATGTCGGTTGAATAATTTCTTCCCATTTTGGAGAATCCCATGTCCCCAACATTTTATGCATATCATAATATTTCTGGGGTATTGGATGTGTTCCAATAACTACTTTTATTCCGTATCTTGCCTTAATGAAGTCACAAAAATAGGTTATACGGGTACAGGGAGGGTATCCGACAACCAACCCGGTAGCCAGGTGAATAACTTGAGCTCCGTTTTTAATCATTTCCTCGGGAGCATATTCAATGTTTCCCCCAGGGCAGCCGTTACAAGTAGTATATCCAACTAATTCCAGTTCATCATCTTTACCATAAATGCTAAATGCGCCTTCCCTGTTACGGAGAGCTCTAAGGCATTTACCCCCCGCACATGTATGATAACGGTCACAGATAATAATTCCAATTTTAATTTTATCTTTCACTACTATTTCCTCCTATTAAATTAAATTTAACAAATTATCACCGTCTAAAGCAGCGGCTTTTAAAAAAAATATTATTTTTGCCTGTCCTATGGTTTTAGTTGATACAGAGTCCCCTGTATCAATCATAATGTTTCTACTTTTAGTAAATTGGTGGTGCCGGGGATTTTAAAAGGAATTCCCGCAGTAATGACAATCTTATCTCCTGAGTTGGCCAATCCGGTTTTTAAAGCAATCTTCTTTGATTTTTCAATCATATCGTCGGTATTTTCCAATTCATCAGATTTAAAAGGGTAAACTCCCCAGCTAAGAGAAAGTTTTCTAACTGTGGAATCCCGGGTGCTGGCTGCAATAATGGGGACAGAGGGACGATAACGGGATACCATACGGGCTGTACTCCCGGAAAAAGTAAAGGTGACAATGGCTCTTGCTTTTAAATCCATAGCTACCTGACAGGTGGCATGACTTATCGCATCCGAATCGGTAGGTTTAACCGAAAGCGACCTCTCAGTCAATATTTTTTTATAATCTATCGCTTGTTCAACTCTTAGGGCGATCTTATTCATTGTTTTCACTGCCTCTAAAGAGTAATTGCCTACTGCAGTCTCCTCGGATAGCATAACGGCATCAGTCCCATCCAGGATTGCATTGGCCACATCGGTTACTTCTGCCCGGGTAGGGCGAGGTACGTTTACCATCGACATTAACATCTGGGTTGCGGTAATTACCGGCTTCCCCACAACATTACATCTTTTAATAATATCCTTCTGAACCAGCGGGACATTTTCTAAGGGTATTTCTACTCCCAGATCACCCCGAGCTATCATTATCCCATCAGAAACTTCAATTATTTCTTTCAGGTTATCTATTGCTTCTTTCTTCTCAATCTTGGCGATTAAGGAAATATCTTCTGCCCTGTTTTCTTTTAAAATTTTTCTTGCCCTTAAGACATCCTCAGCATTTCTAATAAAAGAAAGACCGATAAAATCAACGCCATTTTTTATTCCAAAGAGGATATCCTGATAATCTTTTTCAGTTAAAGATGGAATATCCATAGATATGTTCGGGATGTTTACCCCTTTATGAGAGCTTAGTTTCCCACCTCTCACTACCCAACAGATAATGTCTGTAGAAGTAAGCTCTTTCACTTTAAGCTCTAAGGTTCCGTCAGCTAAAAAGATGCAATCACCTCTCTTCACTTTCTGAGGTAAAGAAGGAAAGGTAACAGATACTTCCTGTTCGTCTCCAGGAACTTCACGGTTAGTAAGAATAAAAGAAGAACCTTCTTTTAAAAAAATGGGCTCTTTTTCAATCTCCCCAATTCTTATCTTTGGCCCTCCCAAATCTTGAAGGATGGCTACAGATTCATTTGTCTTCAAAGAGGCACGGCGAATATTTTCAATAACCTGATGGTGTTTTACATAGTTTCCATGAGAAAAATTTAAACGGGCAACATCCATACCCTCCTGAATCAGTTTCTCTATTTTTTCATAAGAATTGCTGGCTGGCCCAATAGTACATACTATTTTAGTTTTTATCATTATACTCATCTTAATCTCTCCTTTAATTTAAAAGAATGCGGAAGCCAATAGTCTTTTTCTTCCCTAATCAGTTTACCACTTTCTATCAAATAATTCACGAGCCTTTCCGATAAATAAAAGGCATCCTCTTTTTTTTAGATATTTTTCATTATTCACCCATCTATATATTTACATCTATGATAATGACACAAAAGAGAGGCAATTTCTTTTACTTTCTTAACTCGATACTGTATTTGCAGGCTGTATTTGCGGGCTTGACAAAAATTAAACCATTTATTATAATATTTCGTATCCTAAATATTTGTAGAATAAATATATTAATGCAAAATAATTTTAAATCGCTTCATTTTATTATGTTTTCATATATTAGATACACTCTTTATATTATATAAAATAAATCTCAATTTATTAAAGAGGAGGAAATATAATTATGTCTAAGCCTAAATTTGAAAGCATTTCAAAAATAATTGATCTTACTAGAAATTTCAATAAATTTATGAGACACAAATTTCATCATCTTATGCAGGATTCAGATTTAACCTTTCCCCAGCTTTCAGTAATATCGATGCTGGAAAAACACGGAGAACAAAAGGTAAGTGAATTAAGTTTAAAAATGGGATTATCTGATAGCACCGTATCGGGAATCCTGGATAGGCTCGAACAAAAAGATATCATAAAACGTGAGCGCACTAAAGATGACCGAAGAGTGGTAAAAATATCTTTAACCGGGAAGAGTCAGAAATTTTGCAATGACTTTCGCCAGAAGAAAGAAGAATATTTTACTCTGCTGCTTAAAAAACTTTCTGAGCAGGAAATAAAGGATATAATCAAAGGGCTGGAAATTCTTAACCGTGCACTCCCTAATGACGAACACCACATACAATAAATAAATAAATATTAAATTACCACATCTAACACAATGTCTTTAAAGAAAAAATTGTAATAGGAGATCATTCATGAAACAGTTAACTGCCAGGTTGGGAGAAGAAAAAATAAGTAAACTTTTGGTAAATTTATCTTTACCTGCAACTATCGGTATGATAGTAAACGCATTGTACAATCTCGTTGATACTATCTTTGTAGGAAGAGGTGTAGGCGCTATCGCTATCGGAGGATTAGCCATTGCTTTCCCCATTCAAATGGTAATTATGGCTTTTGCTCAGATGATAGGAATTGGAGCAGCCTCTTCCATATCCAGAAGCCTGGGAGCAAAAGACATAGAAAAGGCAGATTATGTTGCCGGAAATTCCTTTCTGTGTGTAATTGTTTTGAGTTCAATAATCGCAGCCATAGGTCTTATTTTTACCGAACCTATATTAATGTTGTTTGGTTCCACAAAAACTATTTTGCCTTATGCCAAAGATTACATTATTATAATACTCTGGGGAAGTATTTTCTTTTCCTTTGCTATGTCTTCCAATAACTTAATTAGAGCCGAAGGCAACGCCAAGGTAGCAATGACCACCATGCTCATCGGAGCAATATTAAACATAATCTTGGACCCGATCTTTATATTTATTTTTAAGTTGGGGATTAAAGGCGCTGCCCTGGCAACTATCATTTCTCAATTTATTTCTTTTCTCTATATATTAAAATATTTATACAGTGGTAAAAGTTCATTAAAAGTAAAACTGCACCACTTAAGACCCAAGATGCCTATCATAATCGAAATACTTACTGTAGGATCTGCTGCTTTTTTCAGACAGGTTACCGGGAGTGTAGTAGCTATCGTGGTAAATAATTCTCTAAGGATTTTTGGTGGAGATATAGCCTTGATAATTGCAGGCATACTTCATCGGGTTATTATGTTTGTGTTTATGCCCTTATTCGGAGTGATACAAGGAATGCAGCCCATAGTAGGATTTAATTACGGAGCGAAAAAACTTGATAGAGTAAAAGAAGCTATTAAATTATCGCTTATTATTACTACCGCTATTGCCACTTTTGGCTGGCTGATAGCAGAACTGTTCCCTTTTGCAATTATAAGTGTATTCACCCGTGAGGCAGAAGTAATAGAAAAAGGTTCCACCATAATAAGGATAGTCCTCTCTATGATACCAGTAATCGGCATACAGATAGTAGGGGCTGCCATATTTCAATCCCTGGGGAAAGCAGTGCCTTCGTTAATATTATCTTTACTCAGACAGGTTCTATTGTTTATCCCTTTAGTTATAATACTGCCACGGATTTTTGGCCTTGGACTTTTGGGTATCTGGCTTGCCTATCCTGCTGCCGATATTTTGTCGGTAATCCTTACCGCTTTGTTTTTAAGAAGTGAATTGAAAAAGATGAGCTTAAGCCTGTGGTAAGATGCGCAGAAGATCCTCCCCTAATAGATTTTTATTAAAATGGTCCTTCTAAATATTTAGAGAGGATGTGTCCGGGGTCATCAAAAGATACCAATAAAGAAAAACAGGCCAGCGCGTGAATAAATTCTATGGGATAATCCATCTGACTCCAGACCTTAAATCCATCCTGTGCCAACCAGGCAATGCCTACCTTTTTATAATAATTAGGTTTTTTAATATCCCCTTCGGCCTGGCTGCAGGCAATGATACAGGGTTTTTCCTTTTCAAGATAAAAAGACCGAAAATAATTTAAAACTCTGGTGGGAGCATTCCCCGCTCCAAAACCATAGACACAAACTATCTTTTTGTCTTCACTGAGCTTTTGCTCCACTCCGGGGAGGCACATGAACCAACCTACTTTTTCATAGATATTTCGTGCTTTTTGTGAATTATAATTTATAATTTTGTTTATCCAATTGGAAGGAACATATTCTATCTTTAATGAAAAACTTCTCCTCTTGCTTTTAAGAGCCCAATCAGGATTAAAATAGACTGGTACGCCGTTAGTGGTAATAAATATATCCGGATGTAAGGCGTGGGCTTTATGTGCCCGGGCGCCGGGAATCAATTTCCAATTACAATAAATCCATACTCCGGGAAAGTCTGAGCACACCACTTGAGCAGCCCCGCGTAAATTTACGGTAACATCTTCCGGCATATAGTCTAAGGTAAGTTGACTTCCGGTAATAACTATGGGAATAGGAACTTGAGGGAAACAAATACTAAGCCAGGATGATAAGTAAGCCATAGTGTCTGTTCCATAAAGAATAAGCACGCCATCAAGGCCTTTTTGAAGTTCCTCTAATATAATAGAAGTGATTTTTATCCAGTGTTCCGGACCAAGATTAGAACTATCTTCTCCCGGCATTCCTAAAGGTTCCTGACAGATTAATTCTACTTTTTTATCCTGAAAAAATTTTTCTACATAACTAGCCAGTGATTTAAACATTTTATTATTCGGACCTGTAACCTTGCCCTTACCCTGAAAACCACTGACTATAGTCCCTCCTGTAAAAATCACTAAAACTCGCTTTTTCCGTTGCATTTTTACCTCTTTACTACTTATAATATTCCTTAAAATAGTGGATTTTCGATACTAACTAACTGGTAAATTTGTTATTTTCGTCTAATAAAAAAGTACGCCAAAGGACCCTGCCCCATGTCAGGTTAACTTAAACCCTGCCCAATGATAATTATTAGGTCCTTCTTTTTTCGCCATGTACATAGCTTTATCTGCACTTTTTATTAAATCCTCTTCCTTTTTTCCATCATCGGGATATAAAGCTATTCCAATACTTGTGTTTACATATATCTGATTATCCTTAATTAAGAAAGGCTCACCAAGAGAATGAAGTATTTTTCGGGCAACATCTACAGCATTCTCTCTGGGCTGCTTAAGTCGGGGCAATAAAATAATGAATTCGTCTCCTCCTAAACGACAAATGGTATCGGCTTCCCGCAGGAGTTCATTGAATTTTCTTGCTACTTCTTGAAGTAACTGGTCTCCAATATCATGGCCAAATTTATCATTCACTTTTTTAAAATTATTCAAATCCAAAAACATCAGAGCAAATTTCTTCTGTTCTCTTTTAGCATAAGCTATTTCCTGTCTCATTCGATCATAAAATAACACTCTATTGGGTAATATAGTCAGGGGGTCATACAGGCTAAGAAATTTCAATTTTCCCTCTATCTGTTTTCTCTCAATTGCAGTAGCTATCTGTTGAGAAACAAATTCCATAAGTCTTATATCTTTTTTAGAATAAAGGTTCGGATCAGTGTAACTTTGCAAAATCATAGAGCCGATAATCTTGCTTTCTATCTTTAAAGGAACCCCCAACCATACCTGTTTATTGGTTATTACATCATGGGAATTAAAATCTCCTCGGGCAATCATCCCTTTATATTTAGTATAATTTAGCAGTAATGACTCCCCGGTTTTAAAAATATAATTAAAAATACTGTCAGAGTCACTATATTTTGAGACTAAAATATCCTTATCTTTTTCTCCTGTTTCATCAGCATAATAAGAAAAATAAAGTTTATTTTTCTCTTCATCGAATAAGGCAATGTAAAAATTAGTTGTATCGATAATAGTGCTGAGTTCTTGGCGAATAACAGGATAGAGCTGCATTAAGGAAATATCAGAGTTAGCTGCGCGGGAAATATTGTATAATACGTTATTTACTGTTTCATTTGCCTTGCGATTAGTAATATCATTTAGTAAAAATATTTTTCCGGTAGTTTGTTTATTCACCTGGTTTAAGGTAACAGAAACAGAAACGTGAATTAATTTATTATTCTTTTTCTTTGCTATCAATTCCAAATCCTTAACAACACGGTCACTACCCAAAATTTGTGTACGCCAATTAGTCAATATCTTTTCAATATGTTTGCCTCTCATCTCCTCAAGTTCATAACCAAAAAGTTCTTCAAATTGTTTATTTACTTCCAGAATAATTCCATCCATATCGGTATAGGATAATGCTTCCGGTGAATTTTTAAATAGACCGATAAACTCCTGCCTATTTCGTTGAAGTGCTTGTTCGTTCTTCTTAAATCCGAATGTATCACTAAAAATGGGATGTGCTCTCAAATTTGTTTTATTAATTTTATTGTTTGGTTTATTTGGTTCCGTCTCTAACCGCCTGAATTTATTTAGCAATTTATCTATAAAACTACCGTCTTTTCTTTTTTTCCTCATGAATCCGTCTCTTTTCTTTGAAGTCTAAACAGCAGACTTAAGACCTTCTATACTCTTTTATTTAATCATTCTGATTGATTATGGGATTTACGAAAGATGAAATTGTTCCCGGGTTACTGGGAAATTTCGCTGATAACTGCTTTTGTTTTACTCATATTTTCTTTTCCCCTTTTATGGTGATGATGAAATGATTTCCTGCTATTATTTTTAAATTAAATTAATTCTCTATTCTTGTAATAATAAAAATAACTCTTCCCCTTTATAAGTATCTATATATTTATACCACAATAATTTTTAAAAATCCTCTTTTTGTAGAAATAAAAATATAGCAGATTATTAAATTGTTTTATTTTCTAATTTATATATTACATTCTTATTAAAAATCCTTTTTTATAAATTTTTTTTATATGGAATAATCATGTCTAAAATTATCTTTTTTGGGGAATAATATAAGTAAAGAGAAAAGAAATTTGAAAAGACAATAAATTATTACTAGAAAGTTGATAAAGGCAAACTATTCAAAAGGATAGGACGCAAAGTCATGGGTCTAAAGTGCTTCTGTGCCAAGACCGCCAGACTACCGGCTTTTTTTATTTAGAGATATTTTGTTTATACTCTCTTTTCTAAATATAAAAAGCCCCAAAAAAGGGGGATAACTAAAATGATAATTTCCCAAAAAGGTATATTTCGCACAGTGTTATTATTTTCCTTAACTATTGTAGGATTAGTTTATGGATTAACATTTTCCATAAACAGCGAAAATGTAAATACTCACTGCAAAGAAATCAATATTGATAAACATGTTGAAGGTATAAACACTTTAATCTTTCCCGAAAATCATAATCAGATTTGTGATTCATTAAGCGGAACATGCGGCCCGCCTTCCGATTGGTATTAAACAAACAGCTAATACTAAGATTAATCCTTTACGCACCTCAACATTCTTGACTCCTGGAGACTTGATATTCTCCTCTTGCTTAATTTTTCTGATTTTTTTCTTTCATATTATATAAAAATGAACGTCGTGTTAAATGCCCTATGTCGAAAGGTTGAGTTTCACTTTATAAGCTTTATCGTGTTTACTCTCTAAAAAATGAAGCATCAGGAATAGAATGAAACTAACAAACAGAGGAATGGCGGCTAAGCGATAAGCCCAAATTAAACTGCTTTGATCTGCAATCCACCCATAGAGAGTGGGAGCAATTGTGGCAGAAAATCCCTCAACAAAAATACTTATCCCAAAAATTTTACTTTGATGGGTAACCGGACAAATAAAAGTTAGCCAGGTGCTTTGAGAGGGAAAAAATATTCCATCTAAAATACCCAAGATTACCACAATTAAGACAATGAGTAATGGTTGGATAATGAAAGTAATACCAATAATGAGAAAAGTAGTACAAATAGTGGTTAATAATATTAATATAAGTGGTTGGTTTTGGTCAATAATTCTACTGGAAGTAAGACTGCCCAGAAATACTCCGCTAAAATATATACTGACAATCCAGGCAGAAAACTCGGGTTTTAAACCGAGATAATCTGTAGCGTAAAGAGGAAGAAAGGAAAGAATAGCCCATAATCCCAGGCTTCGAATACCCATGCCAATAAAAAATAAATTAATATGCCCTGGTTTGATTTTCTCCTCTGCTTCTGTTTTAAGATTTTTTTTATCCTTTCTTGATTTTAGATAGGCGTAACCCAAAAAATAACCGGGCAAAGAGAGCAGCAAGCAGGTTATTTTCCATCCCCATATTTGAACCAAAAACCCAAACAATAGACTGGCAACGATTATTCCTGCTGTTCCCGCAGCTGAAAATAGACTTAAATAACGTCCCCTCTGATGTTTCTTAGAATTTTCTCTCACCATGGCAGTTGCTAAGGGGTGAAAAGTGGAAACACCAATAGCTATTAAAAACAAAAAAGTAACAATAGTGTGGATATTATTTAACCAGACCAAGCCTCCCAAAAAAATAGAGGAGAATACAAAGCCGCTAGCTATAATCACTTTCTTCTCATATTTATCTCCAAAGTATCCGAATAGCAAGGAAAAGAATGACCTTAAAGCAACGTGAATAGTTAAAATGAGTCCCGATTGAACATAATTGATACCAAATTCTTCCCTAAAAAGAGGCAAGAGCAAAGGTATAATAAAAAAATACATATCATTATAGGAATGGCCTAAAGCATTTAGTTTCAATTTTGACTTTATTTCTTTTTTATCTTTATCAGGCATTTTCTTCTTTGACCTCTGGTTAATATATCTAACTAATATAATTCTTTTTTTTAAAAATTGCAAGTAAACTTAATAAATACTTCACTTAATAAACCGAGCAGAGCCTTTTTCTGTCAGACTCTATTTTCTTATTCTTACTACCTGTCCTTGATTGGCTTTCAGCAATTCTTTAGGGGAAATTTTAATGAGGGATTTTTCCGAACCTTCTCTTAGGTTTTTTTCTTTTTTTCAAAGTAGCAGGATTATCAAAACCATAAAATAACCGATACTTCTCCTCAAATCTCCTTTATAATGACTCCTTCCCGGTCATTTCTTTAACTCTTACTTTAATAATAATTACTTTTTCCAGAGCATCCTCCGGGTAATAAAATACAGATAAAGAATCATGATTATAATAGTGGTGCATTATAATATCCAAAGCTTTTTTCTTTTCTACAATATCTTTTAAAATAACCGCTTTTCCAAAGGCCAGGACACTCTTATACTTCATTTCGGTATTGCACGCTTTTTGAGATTGTACCAGTTCTACATCAACATCAAATTCTATACAAACCTTATCATTATTCCGAAGAGTATCCAGCTTCCGTCCTTCCCTGGCTGAATGCAGATAAATATAATTATCCCGATAACCAAAATTCATGGGTATCACATAAGGCTCATCTTGCCAACACATTCCTACCCGGCAAATAATTGCTTTTTCAATAATGGATATCATCACTTTTTCATCAACTATTTCCCTATCTTTTCTTCTCATAATACCTGTATTACCTTCATCTATAACTATTATTAATCGCTTAGAATATTAGTAATTATAATTAAATCAGTATATAGAGTGTGGTATAAAAAGTCTATATCTCGCCTCTTAAATCTTTTTTAATCAATATAAAAATTACTCTATCTTTGATTTTCTACTACGCAATATATGCCCTCTCCTGCTCTTGTTGGCACGAAACATTTATTACATGAGATACAGGTAGCTCTTTTGATATCACCTTCCTGCCAACGCTTAATCAGATCTGGTTCTCTAATTAAAGGACGGCATAGTGAAACATAATCTGCTAAATCTTTTTCTAACAGCTCCTTTGCCACCTCGTAAGAGCGGATCCCCCCGACCAAGATTAAGGGAACAGTAATTTTTTTCTTATATAATTTTGCGGCATCACGATAGTAAACCTCTTTTTCCTTAGAGTCAATCTTACTTACTCTGGAAGAGGAATACTTGCTTATCTTAAGGCTTGTTCCCCCGCTTAACGGAATGATAATTAGTTGAGCCTTTTTGTTGATATTCCCTAACAATATTCAGTTTATCTTGAGGCTTCACTTCAGAGAATACTTTTTCTATCCCCACCCGGTGCGCTATAGCCTGGGCAGTTTCACGGTTATCTCCGGTAAGCATAATGGTATCAATATTTAAATCTTTTAACTTTGATACAGCAAGCTTT
>JBBRDV010000022.1:0-19261 GCA_038203565.1 Atribacterota bacterium | reverse complement strand
TATTATTTTATTGATGTTTTTTTTACTTTTACCGCACATACTTTATATTCGGGAATCTTCGCTACCGGATCCAGGGCAGCATTAGTAAGTAAATTTGCCGCTGCTTCATAAAAGTGGAAACTCATAAACACCACACCTTTTCCTGATTTTTCAGTAACCTTTGCTTTAGCTTTAATCTTTCCCCGGCGAGAGGTTACTTCTACAAATTCTCCATCTTTTACCTTTAGCTCTTGCGCATCGTGAGGGTTAACTTCCACTAATGCTTCTGGATAGATCTCGTTTAATCCTTTAGATCTCCGACTTACAGTTCCGGTGTGAAAATGGTATAATACTCGACCAGTTGTAAAGAGGAAAGGATATTCCTCGTCTGGTAGTTCGGCTGCTTCTTTGAATTCTACCCTAGAGAATTTTCCTTTTCCGTGACTAAATTTATCTTTATGAAGATATTTAGTTCCAGAATGATTAACATCTACACAAGGCCATTGTAATCCTGCTTTTTCTAGCCGATTGTAATATATCCCGCCATAAATAGGAGTAAGACTAGCAATTTCTTCCATTATTTCTGCTGGACTATTGTACTTCATATTGTAACCCATCTTTTGAGCTAATTCACAGATAATCTGCCATTCTGGTTTTGAATCTCCTACAGCCTCAACAGCTTTTCTTATCCGTTGCACCCTCCTTTCCGTATTAGTAATAGTGCCATCTTTTTCGGCAATACTAACTCCTGGTAAGACTACATCTGCTAATTCAGCAGTTTCGGTCATAAAGATATCAGATACTACTAAAAATTCCACTCTCTTTAGTGCTTCTCGAGCATGATTTAAATCAGGATCAGACATAGCGGGATTTTCTGCCATGATAAATATGCCTTTAATCTTTCCTTCATAAGCAGCATTTAAAATCTCTAATACGGTTAATCCGACTTTATCGGGCAGTTCTGATCCCCAGGTTTTAGCAAATTTTTCTCTAACTTGAGGGTCAGTAACTTTTTGGTAACCGGAAAAAACATCGGGTAGAGCTCCTAAATCACAGGCTCCCTGTACATTACTCTGTCCACGGAGAGGATTGACTCCGGTACTTTCTTTACCTACATTACCGGTAAGCATGGCAATGTTGGCAGTAGATAAAACGTTATCTGTGCCGGTGGTGTGCTGGGTAATCCCCATCGAGTAAATCAGAGAAACAGTAGGCGCACTAGCATATATCCTGGCAGCTTTTCTGATATCCTCTGCGGGTACTCCGGTAATTTTCTCTACAATTTCAGGGGTATATTTAAGGACAGTCTTTTTCATTTCCTCATACCCTTCGGTTTGTTTTGCTATAAACTCTCTATCTTCCAGGCCTTCATTTATGATAACATTCATCAAGCCGTTAAAGAGTGCCACATCAGTGCCCGGACGCTGTCTTAACCATAAAGTAGCATATTTGGTTAATTCAATTTCCCGGGGATCCGCTACAATTAATTTTGCACCATTTTTTACAACTGCTTTTTTAATTTCTAAAGCAATGATCGGATGATTTTCGGTGGTATTTGAGCCGGTTAGATAAATTGCTGAGGCATTGGCAATTTCTTCTATCGAATTGGTCATTGCTCCACTACCGAAGGCTTGAGCTAATCCTGCTACAGTTGCTGAATGACACAAGCGGGCACAATGGTCTACATTATTAGTTCCTAAAACCGCTCGGCTAAACTTCATTAGAAGATAATTTTCCTCATTGGTACACTTAGCAGAAGATAAGACAGCCAAGCTATCATTGCCGCTTTCTTTCCTGATTCTGGTAAATTTATCACTTATTAATTGATAAGCTTCATCCCAGCCGGCTTTCTCAAATTTACCATTTTTCTTAATTAGAGGAGTAGTTAATCGGTCATCCCGGTGAATATAATCATAACCAAAACGTCCTTTTACACAGAGATTAATTCCATTAACTGCGCTTTCCGAGTTAGAAGTAACCTTCACCACTTTTCCTTCTTTTACATTAAAATCAAAATTACATCCGCATCCACAATAATTGCAAGTAGTTTTTACTTTCCTAAATTCCCAGGTTCTGCCCTTCCCTTTAGCTTCCTTGTCTGTCAATGCACCTACCGGGCATACTGCAACGCACTGTCCGCAAAATACGCAATTTGAATTTTTTAAATCAACTCCTCCATCTACTATAATCTCTGTTCTTATTCCCCGGTACCCAAAATCGAGAATATTTGATTGCTGGATTTCATTACATATTTCCACACATCTTCCGCAAAGCACACATTTATCCAATTCTCTTACAATAAAAGGATTATTATTGCTAATAGTAATCTCTTTTTTATTTTTTTCAAATCTGGATTTCTTTATACCTAAATCATAAGCCAGGTCTTCCAAAATACAAGAACCACTCTTCTCGCAGGTCATACAATCCAGAGGATGATTGGCCAGCAAGAATTCCAAAGTCATTTTACGAGCCCTGGTAACTCTTTTATTGTTAGTATATATTTTCAATCCTTCTCTTACGGGATAGGCACAGGAAGCAACCAAAGCAGGCATACCAACAACTTCTACAACACATATCCGACAAGAACCAGGAAAAAATTCAAGTTCAGGCATAGCACATAAAGTGGGGATTTTAATACCTGCTATTTTAGCAGCATCTAAAATAGTTATTCCCTCTTCTACCATTACCTTGATATTATCTATCATTATATTTATCAAAGACACTACTCTTCTCCTCCTGTTTTCAAAAACTCTTGTTTTTTAAATAATTAAAAAATATTTTTTATTTTCTTAATCTTCTATCTCAAGATCACATCAGCCCCAAGTCTAATTACATATCAGAAAGGCTTGAAAACACGCCTGGAAGATACTGAACGTTTTTTATTTTTAATATAGGATTCATACTCTTCCCTAAAATAACGGATGGTACTTAATGCCGGATTAGCAGCTGTTTGACCCAGGCCGCAAAGGGAAGCATCTTTGATGACTTCTCCCATCTCTTCTAAAAGTTCAATATCTCCTTCTTTCCCCTTTCCCTCACAAATATTAGTAAGAACCTCTGCCATCCTTTTTGTCCCTTCACGACAGGGAGTACACTTACCACAAGATTCTTCTTGACAAAAATCCATAAAGAAGCGGGCTATATCCACCGCACACTTATCCTCATTCATCACAATTAAACCACCAGAACCCATAATCGCTCCTAATTTTTTCATAGTGTCATAATCTATAGGAGTATTAAGATGCTCAGTAGGAATACATCCTCCTGAAGGTCCCCCTATTTGTACCATTTTAAATTTTTTACCTTCAGGTATTCCACCACCAATATCGTAGACAATTTTAGCCAAAGTCGTTCCAATAGGGACTTCCACTAATCCCACATTATTTACATTACCGGTAAGAGCAAATACTTTGGTACCTTTACTAATTTCTGTTCCTATATTAGCAAACCAAGAACTTTCTTTTAAAATTATCTGGCCAACATTAGCTAATGTTTCTGCATTATTCAAAATTGTGGGTTTTTCCCATAACCCAGCCTGAGCGGGGAAAGGCGGCCTGGGTCGGGGCATGCCCCTTTTTCCTTCAATAGATCTCATTAAAGCAGTTTCTTCTCCACAAACGAAAGCCCCTGCTCCCCGGCAAATTTTTAAATCGAAATCAAATCCTGTTCCTAAAATATTCTTGCCTAAAAGACCGAATTCTTCGGCTTGACCAAGAGCTTTATTTAACATTTTTATGGCTAAGGGATATTCTGCACGGCAATAGATATATCCATGATGAGCATCTACAGCCTTAGCCGCAATAACTATTCCCTCAATAATAGAATGGGGGTCACCCTCTAAAATACTTCTATCCATATAAGCACCAGGGTCACCCTCATCGGCATTACAGACAATATATTTGATTTTACTTTCCGATAAAGCTGCATATTTCCATTTGAGCCCTGTTGGAAAACCGGCTCCGCCTCTTCCTTTTAATCCCGAATCTAAAATTTCCTGAATAATTTCTTTTTGGGTCATCTCTGTTAGAGCTTTAGCCATTCCCCTATATCCATCTCTGGCAATATAATCTTCAATTTTTTCCGGATCAATTACCCCGCGATTTTTCAATACTCTTACTTCTTGATTTGAAAAAAAGGGGATTTCTTCAATACCCGGTATGGTTCTATCCAATACAATTTCATTTGGCAAATTGCCGTTGTGTTTGATTCTCTCCTTGATTTGCTCTTCTTTTCCCCTGGCCAAGGCATAACCAGCAAGGACTTTTCCCCCTAAAATATGCTTTTTAAAAACCTCCAATATCTTCTCTTTATCCATATACTGATAAATGATTGGTTCTTGCCCAAATATCTCCACAGTAATTAAAGGCTCTCTACTGCACAACCCCATACAACCAGAAGTGATAATAGCAATATCTTTTTGTTTTCCTTTCTCAATTTCCTTTATCAGGGCATCCATAATATTTTGGGCACCTGAAGCAATGCCGCAGGTGCCCATATGGACAGTTATTCTTATTTTTATTCCTTTTTCTGATAGTTCTCTATTAATTAAGGCATGCTTTTTAATTTTTATTAAATCTTCTATCTTTATTTTTCTCACAGCCTTCTCCTTTCCTATCTCAACCTTAACCGTTATTTATATTGTTCTAATATCTCTTCAACCTTCGAAGACTGAACTTTCCCATAAACTTCTCCATCAACAACTATTACCGGGGCTAATCCACAAACCCCAAGACATCTTACCGTTTCATAAGTAAATCTTCTATCAGTAGTAGTTTCTCCGGGTTTTACTTCAAATTCTTTCTCAATTATTTCTGCAATTTTCTTGCCTCCCTTGACATAACAAGCTGTACCCAAACATACCTGGATAGTGTGTTTACCTCGAGGGGTCATGGTAAAGAATGAATAAAAGGTTACAATTCCATAAATTCTACTTAAAGAAATATTAGTTTTATCAGATATTTGTTTCTGGATATTAATGGGCAGGTATCCGAGGAGATCCTGAGCTTCCTCCAGTAAGGGTATTATTCCTCCCGGATCCACTCTGTATTTTTCAATAATTTCATTTAATCCATCTACTTGCTCAAGATTAAATTTTTCCAACAAATTATCAATCTGCTGTTCCATTTTTTTTCTCCATTTCCTAATAGGACTCCATAAATCTTTATCTTCTTATTATTAATATTTATCATTGAGTGTAGCTTTGGCAAGCTCTGCTTGACTTGCAACACCCCTTGAAAGCGAATATAAATTCCCTATACGAACTAATTATATCTTATAAAGAGATATAATCCAAAAAATCTTATGATGGTTATTATTTTTTATCTTCTGGGAATTCTTTTGCTCTATCTATACCGATAACCCACAAAACTTTATACGCCAATATAGCAATTACTCCACCGGATAGAGCAGTAAACAATTGAGGTAAACTCATAAGTTGAGCTATCTTGTCAGGTACATCTACAATAAATTTAACTGTGACAGCTAAAATTGCGTACTTTGTTAAAGATGCCAAAATAATTCCCAATATTTTATTTTTTCCTTTTAATAAACTAAAAACAAACACTAAAACACCATTGCCCAAAGCAATGAACGGAATCATCGGGCCCAAGGGTGCTGGTAAAATACCCCTCATAAAAGCAATAACCGGTGTGCAAACACCGATAATGACTCCACTCCCACTTCCAACCAATAAGGCTGAAAGATAAAGTACTGTGTTAATTAGCGGACCGGTTATCGGCTGAGGTAATCCCCCCATCTGAATAACTAAAGCTACCGCTAACAATATTCCAGTCCGAGTAATAAATTTGATTTTATTATTTTCCATTTAAATTATTCCCCCTTTTAATAAATTTTTTAAAAATAAATAATTAAAGGGGTTTGATTTCTTAGCTCAAGGTAAGATAATTAAACCCCTTTAATTATTTCGGAAATTTACGATTTCCCCTTAAGGTTAGAAATATTTTTCCTCTCTCGCAGGTTATCAATAATTATTCTTTATTCTATTTTAAAATATTAACACTAAATCTCTTAATCTTTTTTACTTGAATATTTCGTGTGAAGCAAATGATGTGATTTTTCTCCAAGTGGTTTCACAAGAAATTCTTCGTAAAGTGCTTTTACGGCTGGATTTTCATGTGATTTACGATATTTTCTTCCTTCGTCTTCCTTGTAAATGGCTTTAATTCTTGCTTGCCTTACTTCATCGGTAGTCATCCTGGGTTGACCACCACCACCAATACACCCACCCGGACAAGCCATTATTTCAATAAAATGATATTGTTTTTCGCCGGATAAGACTTTCTCGATGACCTTTTTTGCATTTCCCAATCCATGGGCAACTGCAACATTTACCGTAACACCTTCCAGGAAAGCCCATTCTTCTTTGGTTCCATCAATTTTTAGTGATGCTTCTTTTACGCCATCAAGTCCCTGGACCGAGGAAACATGTAATCCATTAAAAGGAATTTCTCTTCCAGTCACAATCTCATATGCCGTTCTAAGAGCAGCTTCCATAACTCCTCCGGTATTGGCAAAAATATCGGCAGCACCAGTAGATATGCCCATAGGTGCATCCATTTCCTCATCGGGAAGATTAACAAAATCTATTCCTGCTTGTTTAATAAATTTTCCTAATTCTCTGGTAGTTAACACATAATCTACATCTTTAACTCCACTCGCGTTCATTTCTTCTCGGTTACATTCAAATTTTTTAGCGGTACAGGGCATTATAGATACTACTACTATCTCTTCTTTTTTCTTTCCAATTTTATTAGCATAATAGGTTTTTGCTACCGCTCCAAACATCTGCTGAGGAGATTTACAAGTAGAAATATTAGGAATTAACTCAGGATAAAAATTTTCCATATAATTTATCCATCCCGGTGAACAGGAAGTAAACATTGGCAAAGCTACCTTCTTATCTTTATCGACCAGTACTTTTTTTAGTCTGGTAAGAAGTTCTGTGCCTTCTTCCAAAATAGTTAAATCAGCTGTAAAATTAGTATCGAACACAGCATTAAATCCTAACATTTTAAGAGCAGCAGTCATTTTACCTTTAACTAAAGTACCTGGTTCTAAATCAAAACATTCACCCAAAGCAGCTCTTATCGCGGGAGCAGTTTGGACAACCACATATTTATTCGGATCATCAAGGGCCTCCCATACTTTATCAATATCATCTTTCTCTGTTATTGCTCCAACAGGGCAAACAGCGGCACATTGTCCGCATTGAACACATACGGCTTCACTTAATAAATTGCCTTGTCCGGGAGCAATAATTGTATTAAAACCACGAGCTCTGGGAGCCAATGTACCCACTCCCTGAACTTCTTGACATACAGTAACACATCTTCGACATAAAATGCACTTGTTCGGGTCCCTCACAATACCGGGAGTACTTTCATCTAAAGGCAATCTTTCCTTCACGGATTGAAATCTAACTTCTTTAATACCATACTCATCTGCTAATTTTTGTAGTTCACAGTCCTGATTACGATCACAAGTATTACATTCCCAGGGATGATCACTTAAAAGCAATTCCAATATAATCTTTCTGGTATCTCTTATTTTTTTAGTATTGGTATGGATTTTCATACCTTCTGAAACCTGTGTTACACAAGAGGGCTGAAGTGTTTTAGCCCCTTCAACCTCCACAAGACACATTCTACATGATCCTGGCTCTTGAACATTTTTAAGATAACACAGAGTAGGTATCTTTATACCAATTGTTTTGGCAGCATCTAAAATAGTAGTGCCTTCTGGTACTTCAACTTTCATATTATTTATGGTAATATTTGCCATTAACCCCTCTCCTTCTTATTGTTTATTGATAATTTTATTTATAAGTATCTTTTATGCTTATCCTAAAATAATTAAACTTAAGCTTACTCTTAAGAATAACTGAATACTATGCCACTTTCTTCCCTGGTGACCGGTTCATGAATTTTATTCGGATTTATACCTTCCGACAATTCTGCTTCAAAATACTTTATAGCAGAAAGAACAGGAGAAGCAACGGATTGACCAAGAGGGCAAAAAGAAGCTAAGTTAAGTCCTTTGGCTAATTCTTCTATATTTTTAAGTTCGTCAAAATATGCTTCTTTCTTTTCTAAACGATTAAAAGATTCATACATCTGCTTAGTCCCAATTCGACACACAGAACATCGACCACAGGATTCATGCATAAAGAATTTCATACAGCACTTTAAAAAATCTACTACCGAAACTGAATCATTCATAATTAATATGGCTCCGGAGCCGAGGTTGTGCCCTACTTCTTGAAGGGATTTATAATCAAGTGCTACATCCAAAAGTTCCGCAGAAAGAATATCTCCCGCAGTGCCTCCTATTTGAGCCATTTTAAATTCTCCGGAAGAAATACCTCCCGCATAATCATAAATAACTTCTCTTAAGGTAATCCCCATGGGAACTTCTATTAAGCCAGAACGATTGACATGTCCCAAAATAGTATAAACTTTGGTCCCCGGTGAATCTACTGTCCCAAATTTTTTGAACCATTCAGCGCCATTCAAAATAATAGGAGCAATATTAGCCAGGGTCTCTACATTATTCACATTAGTAGGTTTGGATAAAAACCCTGATTTAGCAGGGAAAGGTGGTTTTAATCTTGGCTCTCCCCTAAAACCCTCCATAGAATTTAAGAGAGAGGTTTCTTCTCCGCAAACATAAGAACCTGCTCCCATCTTAATCTTGACCTTGAAATCAAAATCAGTTCCAAATATATTTTTCCCCAAAAGGCCTAATTTTTCCGCATCATTTATGGCTTTTTCTAACCTTTGAATAGAAAGCTGATATTCTCCTCGAATATAAATATAACCGGTATTCGCCCCAATAGCATATCCGCAGATAGCCATCCCTTCTAAAACTCTATGGGGATCTCCTTCCATAATTAATCGATCCTTAAAAGTGCCCGGTTCTCCTTCATCTGCATTGCAAATAACATATTTTGGACTTTCTTTTTCCTGGGCTGCAAAAGACCATTTTAAGCCGGTGGGAAATCCAGCACCACCTCTTCCTCTGAGTCCAGAGTTCTTCATTATTTGAATAACTTCTTCTGGTGTTTTTTCTTTTAAGACTGTCCCTAATGCCTGGTAACCACCCATTCCGATATATTCTTCAATATCTTCCGGGTTAATCTTCCCACAGTTGTCCAGGACGATTCGCCCGAAATATTGGGTTTTTCTGGAATCATAGGTTTTCAAATCTATCTCTGGTTGCATTTTTTCTTCTAACAGTAATTTTTTATAAGGTCTGCCTTTGACAAATTTTTCCTGAACAAATTCAGCAATATCTTTCTCAGTCACATTTCCGTACATTTCACCCGTTGGATAAATACCTATGACCACTCCTTTATTAATAGGACCAATACTGCCGGTTTCGATTACCGAAACTTGATCGGAAAGACCTTGTTTATTTATTTCGGTAATCAGCTTGGTCTTTATCTTCCTTGCACCGGAAAGGACAGTATTTCCATCAATACCCACTAAAATCTGCGCAATACTTCTTTTTGACATAATTAATTACTCTCCTTTTCTTGAATTTGGTCCAATATTTTTCCGATCTTTTCTTCATTTAAATTACCATAGGCTTCTTCATTAATCATCATAGCCGGAGCTACCCCACAAATTCCCAAACAGCTAGTCCCTTCTAAGGTAAAAAGTCCGTCTTTGGTTGTCTCCCCTTCTTTAATGCCTAATTTAGCTTCTATAGCCTTAAAAATCGTTTGTGCACCTAATAAGTGACAGGGAGGACTCTCGCAAACTCTGATTATATATTTACCACGAGGGATAAAACTATACATGGTGTAAAAAGAAGCAGTCCCTTTAATATCAGATACTGGTATTTTCATTTCCTTGCTTAATAAATTAACCTCTTTTTCATTAATATAATTCTGGAGGCTTTGATTTTGAATATCATGCAAAATCTGTAATAAATTTTCTCTTTTATTTCCATACTTGTTAATAATCTCTTTTACTGTCATACTCACTCCTCTTCTTTCTTAAACTCACAACGCAGGCATCTATCTGCTTCTTTACAAGCAGTTACCTTGTCCCAGGTCTTTTCAACTTCGGTAAAAGAATCTCTTTCTCCTACTGGAATTATTATATTTTTTGCCCGCTCATAATCTACCGGTTCTTCTTCCGGATCAAACTTCACTTCGATTTCATCCATTATATTCCAGGGATATTCCTTTCGGCCATCGGTTAAATATTTATCTATGGCCTCAGCTGCCCTCTGTGCTTGCCCGATTGCCTCCACTACAGTAGAAGGACCAGTCACCACGTCACCACCAGCAAAGATATCTTCTGACATCGTCTCTCCTTTATGGGAATGACAAAAGATAGTTCCATCTCTATTAAGCTTGATCGCCTCTTTATCAAATAAGTGTCCCAGAGATGGTTTTTGACCAATGGCTAAAATCAATAGATCAACTTCTCTAGTAAACAAAGAAGCTTCTATTTCCACAGGTCTTCGTCTACCAGATTTATCAAATTCACTAAGCCGCATATTCAGGAATTCAACTGCTAACTTATTGTTAGAGTTTGACTTAACGGATTTAATATTTTGAAGGAGTTGTATTTTTATTCCCTCATTTTCTGCCTCTTTAATTTCCTCTATCTCAGCTGGCATTTCCTCTCTGGTTCGGCGATATACTATGGTTACACCTGCCCCCATTCTCTTGGCAGTTCTGGCTGCATCAATAGCAGTATTCCCTCCTCCAATAACTACTACCTCCTGGCCAACAGAGATTTTTTCATTATTATTGATTTTATACAAAAAATCTAACCCGCTTATAACTCTATTATTGCCATCTATCCCTTCAATTGCAGGCATAATTGAATCCCCTGTTCCTATAGCAATGTAAAAGGCCTTAAACCCTTGTTTTTTGAGTTCATTAATGGTTATATCTTTTCCAATTTTAGAATTAGTTTTTATCTTTACCCCATATCGAGATAAGGCTTGAATCTCTTTTTCCACTATATTTTTAGGAAGTCTATATGAAGGGATAGCATAGGTAAGCATGCCTCCAGCTTTAGCTTCGGACTCAAAAACAGTAACCTCGTATCCCAGCATAGTAAGAAAATAAGCATTAGATAATCCAGATGGACCTGAACCAATGACTGCTACCTTAATTCCATTAGAATTTTGTTTTTCAGGGAAACATTTTAGATAATCATCTATTGAATCAGCCATAAATCGTTTGACAGAACGAATGCTGACCGCCGAATCGAGATCGTTTCTTCTGCATTTAGCTTCACACTGATGAGGGCATACCCGTCCACAGACTGCAGGAAACGGATTATTCTTTAAATGTATTTCTAGAGCTTTTTTAAAATTACCTTCCTTGGTATAAGCAAGATATCCAGGTACATTTACCGAAGCCGGACATTCATTAGAGCATGGAGAGTACACCAGTTCTGCACATACTCCTGCCCGGCATTTTTTATCACGAATATGTTCAATATATTCGTCTCTAAAATATCTTAAAGTTGCAATAATCGGATTAGGTGCGGTCTGTCCTAAACCACATAAAGAAGTCTGTTTTATCTGCTCAGACAATTCTTCCAGAATATCCAGGTCCTCCATTTTTCCTTTTCCCTGACAGATTCGCTCCAAAATATTTAACATAATCCGCGTCCCTTGACGACAAGGGGTGCAATTACCACACGATTCTTCCTGGATAAATTCCATAAAATAACGGGCTAAATCAACCATACAGGTATCTTCGTCCATGACAATCAATCCACCTGAACCCATAATTGCTCCAAGTTCTTGTAATGACTCATAATCCACTTTTACGTTCAGATGATCAGTAGGTATACAACCTCCCGAAGGACCGCCGATCTGTACCGCTTTTAATTTTTTATTATTGGGGATTCCTCCTCCGATATCATAGATAATTGTTCCTAAAGGCATTCCAATAGGAACTTCAATAAGTCCAGTGTTATTTATATCACCTGCCAAAGCAAATACTTTTGTTCCTCTGCTCTTTTCAGTCCCTACAGAAGCAAAATCATCAGCGCCATTTAAAATTATATAGGGGATATTGGCAAATGTCTCAACATTGTTTAATACTGTAGGACATTCAAATAATCCCTTTTGAGCGGGATAAGGAGGTTTTGGACGAGGTTCTCCTCTCTTCCCTTCTATAGAACGCATTAGAGCGGTTTCTTCACCGCAGACAAAAGCGCCTGCTCCCATTCTTATTTCTATATCAAAATTAAAATCAGTCCCTAAAATATTTTTTCCTAAAAGTTCATTCTTTTTCGCTTGTTCAATAGCAATCGATAACCTCTCCACAGCTAAAGGATATTCAGCCCTAACATATATATATCCCTGATCCGCGCCTATAGCATATCCGCAGATCATCATAGCTTCCATTACACTATGGGGGTCTCCCTCTAAAATACTCCTATCCATAAAGGCACCGGGATCACCTTCATCTGCATTGCAACATACATATTTTTGTTTGCCTGGTGAGGCAGCAGTAAATTGCCATTTTAAACCGGTAGGGAATCCTGCCCCGCCTCGTCCCCTCAGACCTGATTTTTTCATCTCTTCAATTACTTGCTGCGGGGTCATTTCGGTCAGCACTTTCCCTAAAGCCATATATCCATCAGCAGCTATATATTCTTCAATTTCCAAGGGATTGATAATTCCACAATTCCGAAGAGCTATTTTCTTCTGTAGTTTGAAGAAATCTATATCATTAAACATTTCTATCATTTCTTCAGTTTTCGGTTTTTTATAGAATAGACGTTTAACAACTCTGCCTTTTAACAAGTGTTCCTGGACAATCTCTTCAGCATCTTCGGATTTAACCTTCTGATAGAATACTCCCTCCGGATAGATAACCATAATCGGGCCCAGCTCACAAGTTCCCATACATCCGGTAGTTACAACATCAACTTCATTTTGAAGTCCTGCTTTTGCTATTGCTTTTTCCATTGCTTCTTTAACGCTACCTGCGTTCGAAGAAATACAGGCACCTCCATAACAAAGCAAAACATGTGCTCTTAAATTATACATATTAATATTCCCTGCCTTATCTATTTGTATTGTTCTAAAATTTTATCTAATTTTTTTGCTGACATCCGACCGTAGACATCTTTATCGATCATAATAACTGGAGCTAATCCACAAGCCCCCAGACATCTTTGCACTCCCATAGAAAACCTTCTATCTTCAGTAGTTTCTCCAATTTTTATGCCCATTTTTTTTTCAAGTTCTTCTAATATTTTTTTCGCACCTCGAACGTAGCAGGCTGTTCCTAAACATACGGTAACTGTGTGTCTGCCGGCTGGAAAAATCTTAAAATAAGAATAAAAAGTAACTACTCCGGTAACTACACTCACTGGGGTATTCATCTCTTTAGCCACAAAGTTCTGTACTTCTGGCGGGAGATATCCAAATATTGCCTGCGCCGTATGGAGTACCGGTATTAAATAACCTTTCTTATTTTTATTTTCATCAATAAATTCTTTGAGTTGTTTATACTTTTGCTCATCAGTAAGTTCTTTTTCATTGCAAAGACATCCCATAATTACTTCCCCTTTGAAAAAAGATATTTTTCTACAATTTCGCCTTTTAAAACGTGTTTCTCAAATATTTCTTTGGCTGCTTTTGCATCAACCTTTCCATAAACAACTGGCTCCTTGTCTTCTATGTAGAGCTGAATCATGGGTTCCTGTTCGCAAAAACCTGCACACCCTGCTGTGGTTACTATGGTATCGGAAGTATCGTTCTTGGCAATAAGATCGATAAGGGTATTCATGGTCTCTCGAGCTCCAGCAGCAATACCACAAGTCCCCAGACAAACCACAATCTTAATTCGATGCTTTCCGGTACGTAATTCTAAATCTTTTCTTACTCTCTCTCTAATTTTTTTTAATTCTTCTAAATTCTTCATCTTTCTCTCCTTCATCTTTATATATTAGATACAATAAAATAAATTAAATATTTATCTAGTGAAAATATCCAAAAGACTCCTTTAAATTACAATATACCAAACTGGTTATCAATACCTATTTTTCTAAGCTCCTGATCTATAGATTGATAAATAAAATCCCTAATCTCCTTCTGCTGCATCTCATACTGATTTACTATATTTTTAATCTTTCTACTATTAAGAATAGGGAATTTTTTATTATTCTCTATATTTGTAAATATCTCAAAATCAACATCTGGCCAACTGTAGATAGCATCTACAAATGTTCTGGCTATATCTCCGAAAGGTTTAGCATCAATATGGGTCATATCCATTTCGAATTCTAAAATAATCCCTCCTTTTTCTGAATTATATATTTTAAGGAAACCACCGGTGCTTTCTGCTGCTCTCTTTAAAAGAGGGAGTCCCAAACCAACCTTCCTGGTCTTTCGTGAGGTTACAAAAGGATCGGTAACGTCTTCATCTTTAATTCCACTACCATTATCTACTATTTTACAAAAAAAAAGCTTATCCTTAATTCCTAAAATAATTTTTACTTCTGTAGCTCCAGCTTTTACAGAATTTTCTAAAACATCAAATAAATGATCTGCTAAATCTCTCATTGCTGTTTACTTCTTCTTAAAAAATCTTTCAAAGATGTAAAATTATTAATCTCCTCTTGGTTGTCTTCCATAAAAAAGAGCCCAATATCCTCAACCCCATGGCTATCTGAACCAGCTATTACCGGAAAACTGCTCCAGGTATAACCCAATTCAAATTTATCTCTTCTCCATTTGAACTTAGAAAATTCTATAGCATCGTAATCTGCTTCCGGATCCAAAAATCCCAATTGGCTAAGTAAACTAAATCTAGCTTTATCAATATGGGCAGGAACGGCAATCCCTTCTATGCTGTGTACAAAATCAACCAGATTATCTAATCCTATATTTAAAGCTACCTGTCTTAAGGCATCGTCGATTCCGGTAATTTCGCCATTGAGATTATAATATAGCTGGTTCCCAAAAACTCTGGAATTATTTTTCTTCCCGGGTAAATAGTTATCTATTTCTTTTTCCATTTTTAAAATTGCTTCTATATTGGGGAAATAAGCTAAGAGATGGACTTCTTCTCTACTGGTCAATTCCACCCCGGGAATTACTCGAATAGGCATATCTTCGCTCAGCTTGCAGGCTAAAATTGAATGCTCGACAGTATTATGATCAGTAATAGATATAAGATTAAGCTTTTTCTGAGCAGCCTGCTCTAAAATTAGCTGAGGTGACATAATATCATCACCGCAAGCCGAAAGAGCAGAATGGATATGTAAATCAATCCTTTGCAGTTTCAGCCTCCATCATACAATATATTTCTCCACACACAGTAAAAGAATCTTTACGGGTACGGAGTAAATTAATCTTTTCTTCTTCAGCTTTTTTAATTACCTCTTTTTCAACCGTTACATTATTGGTAAATACTATAGATTTAATATCTTTGATAAGGGCAACCGCTATGCTATTCTTGTGCGCCTGGATTGTAATCCAGATACATTCTTCTTCAGCATGTGCCATAACATCAGACATCAAATCTCCACAATAACCGTTTTCAATTTCGCAGTCAGTACAAAAAACAATTTTTTCCAATTGGCATTTATTAACTATTTTACTTAATTTCATTTTTTACCCCCAAATTAATTATTGCTTTTAGTTCTGTTCCGGTCTTTAAAGAAGATTCAATCTCAAATTTATCGGCATAGCGTTTAATATTGGGAAGCCCCATCCCGGCACCAAAACCCAAAGCCCTGATCTTTTCAGATGCTGTGGTAAATCCCGGTTTTAAGGCAAGATCAACATCTGGAATTCCAGGACCTTTATCATGAGCATAAATTATCGCATTATTATCATTATTAACCTCGATAGCCATACTCCCTCCCAGGGAATGAAGACAAATATTCATCTCGGCTTCATAGCAAACAATAGCAATTCTACGAATAATATCTTTACTAATTCCCAGGTTCTGAAAATACTTTTTAATTATACTTGCCACTCTGCCGGCGTTGTCAAAATCATCTCCCTTAACTTCAAAGCGAAGCGGCTTTTTTACAATACTTTTAATTAAATCATGAGAAATTTGAGTATTCTTTATTTCTTTATCTTCCACCTTTTCGGCAATTGACTGAACTACAACCAACAATCTATTTAAAATATCACTCAGAGTTATTACCCCTACAATTTTTTTGCTATTTGAAGATTCTGTAACCGGAAGCCGCCCCACCTTAAATTTTTCTAATCTATTGATTGCCGAAATTACTGAAAAATTTTGAGGTATGGTAATTACATCTCTACTCATATAATCAGAAATTTCATTATCTACATAACCCTTATCAAAGGCAGTAATAATATCATCAATACTTACGATCCCTACAATATTATTTCCGTTGTCAAGGATAGGGACTCCAGAAAATTTTTTCTCCTTAAGTTTTAATTGAATTTCTCTGAAGGTAGTATTTTCCCTAAAAAAGATTACTTTCTTAGACATAGCTTCTTTAACTTTGATTTGGTAAATCAGCTCATTAACTAAAGTTAACTTTTCTTTGGAATAATTAGCACTCATTTATTCTTCTCTTCTTTTATTATTTCCTCGACAATTTTTCTACAGGAGGCAAACATCAGGTTATCCGTCTTTAAAAGGGGGATATGGTGAGATTTAGCTAAACCGATTGCTTCTTGAGGAGGCAGTTTGCCTCGCACAAAAACAATAGCAATAGCTCCAGTTAACTCAGCTGTACGGACAACTTGCAAAGAGGTTAAACCGGTTAAGAGAATATAGTCATCCTTGGAATAAGCTAAGATATCACTTAAAAGATCACTCGCGTCAAAGTCTGTGATTTCTTGACCTAAATAATCTTCACCGCATAAAACTTCCGCATCTAAAACGCGAATTAAATCTTTAATTTTCATAATAGTCCCCTTTCTTAAAATGCATCTATAGATATTATTTTATGTTATCTTTCTTCATCTAGGTTAAATATGATTTTTATCCTTATTAATTATTTGTGATAATTATCACAAATTAAAAAACAAAAATATTATATCATTGAGATAAATAGTATGTCAACCCTTCAAATTCAATGGATAGATCTACATTATGTATTTTAATTTCGGGGGATAATACGACATAGACGGGGGCAAAATTTAAAATAGCTTGAATCCCACCTGCAACCATTTTATTCGCCACTTCCTGGGCTGAATCAGCTGGTACTACCAATATCCCAATATTTATATTTTTCGCCTTTATAAATTTTTCTATCTCTTTTATATCGTAAATAAAAATATGGCCAAGTTTCTTGCCAATTTTTGAGGGATTATTATCGAAAATTCCCCTGATGATAAAGCCCTTTTTTAAAAATCCTTTATACTTTACTAAGGCCTTACCTAAATTCCCTGCTCCGGCAATGATAACTGACCACTTTTTATCTAATCCTAATATCTTTTTTAATTCTCTATTAAGATCTATTAAAGGATATCCAAGTCCTCTTTTACCGAATTCTCCGAAATAAGCCAGGTCTTTACGAATTTGTGCTGAATTTATACCGGTTATTGCCGCAATTCTAGACGAAGAAATAAATTCTAACTCTTTCCCTTTTTCTGTTTCTAAAATTTTTTCCAAACATCTATGGTAAATAGATAAACGATTGATAGCTATAGAAGGAATGCTCTTATTCTTCAACCTATGTTTCCTTTTCTTATCTGGTTGTTACAAAGATGGGGTACCCTGATTCTTTTAATTTTTGCGATATGTTTTGGGCTTCCTCATGGCTTTTAAATTCCCCCACCTGTACTTTATAAAGGGTTTTTCCTTTAACTACATAAGACTGGTACCCTTTATCTCTTATCTCTTTAGCTAAATTTTGGGCATTTTGTTCAGCCGAAAAAGCTCCTACCTGAACAGTATACACCTTCTTATCTGAAACTACTTCAGATTCCTTTACTACTTCTACTTCTGCTTCCACTTTTGGAGTTTTAATCACGCTCGGCTCAGTAAGTGGCGGCTTCTCTTCTGAAGTAATCTCTTTTTTTATTTCTTCCTCAGGAAATTTCTCCTTTTCCCCAATACTTTCCACTGTTTCTTTTTGGGGTAGCACAACAGGTACTTTTATGACCGGAGATTCTACTTTCTCTTCTTCTACAATGGTCGGCTCTTCGGGGGGAATATAACTCCTATCTCGGGCTAAATTAAAGGCCACACCCAAAATTATTATCGCGCCTATTAAGATAATAAAGGTTTCCAGATTACTTCTGCTTTTCCTCTTATAAATCCTACTCGCTTTTCTCATATTAAATCATACTCCTATACTAACTTTTGAATAGATAAAAGTTAATATCGTATTTTTTATATTATATACTAATATACTTTAATTATTCTACAAAAATTTTTAAAATCCTTCTTTTTTTCTTTTTTAATTTATAAATATTCAATTTGTTAAATTTTTTTTATTATGATAACATAAAATAGTGAATAGTCGTTAGTGAATAATAATTCGTATCTCGCATTCTAGTATTTACCAGTTAAAATATTAGTTTTCCAGTTTCCCAGTTTACCAGTCAACAGTCAATATAGTATATAGTCGATAGTATATAGTATTTCGCAAGGAAGAAAATAAAAAAATATAAATTCTTTACTCATTACGGGCAGACACAAGGTCTGCCCCTACTAATTTTTCCTGTATTTTGACGCGATGCTATATACTATCGACTAATTATTAACGACTAATTTAAAGGAAAAAATATGAATACAAAAAAGTATATTTTAATGGGCATTGGAAACATACTTCGAGGTGATGATGGAATAGGATCAATTATCGCCCAGGGTTTTAAAGATCGTGATTGGCTTTCTATAGACTGTGCGGTTGTTCCTGAAAATTTTACCTCAATCATTAAAAAAAATAAGCCTGATCTGGTAGTACTTATCGACGCTGTGGAGATGGACCTTAAATCTGGTGAATTTAGAATAATCTCTCCTGATAGGATTAGTGCCCTGCATCTCACTACCCATAGTATGCCTTTATCCTTTTTAATGTCTTATCTGAAAGAATATGCAAAAGAACTTATTTTCATCGGCATTCAGCCTAAAATTATAAACTATTCCTGTTCTGTCAGTCCTAAAGTTTTAGAGAGCTCTAATAAAATAATAAAGATATTGAAAGATAAAAATTTCAAACTCCTAAAAAAATTATAAAAGTGTAGGGGTCAGGTGTCGAAATTTTGCATTAAAATTTTTTTTAAATTTTTAGTGTTTTTTTTTGTGAAATTTTTTGTACGGTGCACATTTTTTTGA
>JBBRDV010000021.1:0-20564 GCA_038203565.1 Atribacterota bacterium | reverse complement strand
TTCTTTATTGCGCATTGCTCTAAAGTAAGGTCTCCCCACCTGATTTTCGATAAGCCAATCTTTGGCAAACTCTCCGTTTTGTATTTCTGCCAATACTTTTTTCATTTCCTTTCTTGTTTCTTCAGTTATAATTCTCTTTCCCACCTTTAAATCTCCATATTCAGCAGTATTACTAACACAATCTCTCATAAGAGTAATTCCACCTTTGTAGATTAAATCCACTATTAATTTTAATTCGTGAAGACATTCAAAATAAGCAATCTCTGGTTGATATCCAGCTTCTATTAAAGTATCAAAAGCAGCTTGAATCAAGGAGGTAACTCCTCCACAAAGAATTACTTGCTCACCAAACAAATCAGTTTCGGTCTCTTCCTTAAAGGTGGTCTCTATCGTCCCTGCCCGAGTTCCCCCTATTGCCTGGGAATAGGCTAACCCAATTTCTTTAGCTTTACCTGAATAATCCTGATACACAGCTATCAAATTAGGAACACCTTTACCCTGAACATACATCTCCCGCACTAATTGACCCGGGCTCTTAGGTGCAATCATAACTACATCCACATTATTAGGAGGAATAATCTGACCAAAGTGGATATTAAATCCATGAGAAAACATTAAGACATTACCTTCCTGTAAATTCTTAGCAATTCCTTCTTGGTAATAGACTTTAGCCTGAACTTCATCCGGAATCAACATTTGAATAACATCGGCTATCTTAGTTGCCTCAAAAATAGTCATCGCTTTTAATGCATCTTTTTCTACTGAATTAAACGATTTACTGCCTTCTCGTAAACCCACTACTACTTTCACTCCGCTATCGTGCAAGTTGAGAGCTTGCGCCCTTCCCTGACTTCCATAGCCAATTACAGCGACCATTTTTCCTTCTAAATATTCTTTTTTTACATCCTTGTCATAATAAATCTTAGCCATTTTTCTAATCCTCCTTTTTATTTTGGCTTTTTATCTAACCCTTAAAACCAATTAGTTTTAAGTATTGCTCTTATTATCTTTCATCGATCTATTTATACTTATAAAATATTTATTCGGCTTATTTTTTTAACCCAGAAGAAGTAACGCTCCCCCTAGATAGGGCAATTTTTCCGGTCCGAACAACCTCTTTTAAGCCAAAAGGACGTAATAGTTCGATCAGGGCATTAATCTTATCCTCTGTACCGGTAGTTTCAATAGTCATTATCTGACTATTTACATCAATTATATTCGCTCTAAAAATATCTACCGTTTGAATTATCTCCGAGCGGGCGGGTAAGGAATTAGTATTTACTTTGATTAAAGCTAATTCTCTTTCAACTGAATTTTGAGGAGAAATATCTTTAACTCTAATCACATCAATTAATTTATTTAACTGTTTAGTTATTTGTTCCAAAACCCGTTCATCTCCTTTGACTACAATAGTCATCCTGGAAATATCAGTTTCTTCGGTATGACCAACCGCCAGACTCTCAATATTAAAACCTCGACGGGTAAATAAGCTTGCCACTCTCGCCAAGATACCGGGATGATCTTTTACTAAAACTGCTATAGTATGCCTCATTATTATTCAACTCCTATCATTTTAGATATAGGTGAGCCTGGAGCCACCATAGGAAATACATTTTCTTCTTTGGGAATAAGACAATCAATTAAAACAAATTTATCTAAGGAAAGGGCTTTTTCTAAAGCAGGGTATAATTCTTGTTTTTTATTCACTCTTATTCCCGTTCCTCCATAAGCTTCAACTAACTTTACAAAATCAGGATTGCCATTTAAAGTAGTTTCCGCATATCTTTTATTAAAAAAAAATTCCTGCCATTGTCTTACCATTCCTAAATAACCATTATTCATAATAATCACTGTAATAGCTAAATTATTATTGATGGCAGTTGCTATTTCTTGTAAGTTCATTTGAAAACTGCCATCTCCTGAAATGCAAATCACTCTTTTTTCAGGACAACCCATCTTTGCTCCAATAGCAGCAGGGAGGCCATATCCCATTGTTCCCAAACCTCCTGAAGAAATAAAAGTTCGAGGTTCATTATATTGGTAATACTGGGCAGCCCACATCTGGTGCTGCCCTACATCGGTAACTATTACTGTCCCTACTTTAGTAATTTTATTAATTGCCTCCATAATATATTGTGGTTTTAATTCTCCGTTATTTTTACAATATTTTAGAGGATATTTTCTTTTCCAATCTTTTATTTTTTCTAACCACTCTGTTTCCTTCTTTTTGAGAATATATTTATTTAATTTTTCTAATATATCCTTAACATCACCTATAATAGGGATATCTACCAAGACATTTTTACCTACCTCTGCTGGATCGATATCAATATGGATTACTTTAGCATTTGAACCAAACTCATCTAATTTTCCGGTAATTCGATCATCAAATCTTACTCCTAAAGCAATAATTAAATCAGCATCACTCATAGCATAATTTGCGTAAGGAGTGCCATGCATTCCCAACATTCCCAAGGATAGAGAGTGAGTTTCGGGAAAAGAGCCTAAACCCATTAAAGTAGTAGTAACCGGGATATTAGTTTTAAGAACCAAATCTCTTAATTCCGAAGAAGCATTAGATGAAATTACTCCTCCTCCTGCATAGATAACCGGCTTTTTTGCATTTTTTATTGCTTGTACTGCTGCTTTAATTTGTTTAACATTTCCACTAAAAGTTGGCTTATACCCATTTAAACAAATCTTTTTAGGATATTCAAATTCGGTCTGCGCTAATTGGATATCTTTGGGAAAATCTATTAACACTGGCCCGGGTCTTCCTGTTCGAGCAATATAAAAAGCTTCTTGTACAATCCTGGCCAAATCTTTTACATCTCTTACTACATAATTATTTTTTGTAATTGGTAAGGTAATACCGCAGATATCTACTTCTTGAAAAGCATCGGTTCCAATTAAATTAGTAGGCACCTGACCGGTAAATGCTACCAAAGGAATAGAATCAAGGTAGGCATTAGCCAAACCGGTTACCAAATTAGTAGCTCCCGGTCCGGAAGTAGCCACGCAAACACCTACTTTACCAGTAGCCCGGGCATACCCGTCAGCAGCATGAGCTGCTCCCTGTTCGTGCCTGGTAAGTATGTGTTTTATAGAAGTTTCACTATAGAGTACATCATATAAAGGCATTATTACCCCACCTGGGATGCCAAATATTACTTTTACATCTTCCTTTTTTAAGCATTCTACTACTATTTGTGCTCCAGTTAATCTCATATGGCTCATCTCCTTTTCCTATAATTTGTGGTACAAATTGGCAGATAATTTAAAAATCTTACTTTTGTTTTTATATATAAAAATACCCCAGCAAATAAACCCATTTCGTTAGTTAAAACAAAAGGGACCTATCCGCTGGGGTCTTTTTTACCCACGGTGTAATACTAATACTGTGATATTAGTATTTTATGCCACTCGGTCCAGGCTCTAAGCTTAATTGATTAGACGGAACCCTAGGCATACTCCCGAAAAATAAAAAAACTTCCATCTTTATCTTAATCTATAAAGACTAAAATAGGGACGAAAGTTATTCGTGGTACCACCCTAATTTAATAAAGAAAAGAAGGGGTGAACCTTCCTTACCTTTATCCTTAATTGGTAGACAATAGATAACGCCTTTGAGGCGTCACAGGTTACTAGGTAATTTCACCTGTGTATAAAATATTTGAAGGTGAGATCTTCGGCAAAGTTATGTTACCAATTCGCACCAACCATTGGCTCTCTTTAACAATCTCTGTCTGCCTACTTATTCCTTCATTGTTTACAATTTTTGTTTATTAAAAAATAGAATACAACAATTAATCTTAAATGTCAAGCGGAGTTTAAAAATTTTTTTATATTTTATCTGGCAAGTTTATAGATAAAAAACCGCCAATACCCAAAAGTTTAAATATTTCTTACTGCTCCTTTGTCAGCGGGCCCTACAAAATTAGCATAATATTTTAGATAACCTGATTTTCTTGTAGAAGAAGGTAATTTTAATTTATCTAATCTTTGTTTTATCTCTTCCTCGTCTATCTTAAGGTCCAACCTTTTTTGAGGTATATCGATTTTAATAATATCTCCTTCTCTAACAATAGCTATTGGTCCTCCTGCAGCTGCCTCAGGGGCAACATGACCGATAGATGCTCCTCGGGTAGCTCCAGAAAAACGTCCATCGGTAATCAAAGCTACATCTTTATCCAATCCCATACCAAAGATGGCCGATGTAGGAGTTAACATCTCCCTCATTCCTGGACCGCCCTTAGGACCTTCATAACGGATTACTATAACATCTCCTTTTTTAATCTTACCTTCCAAAATTGCTTTAGTACTTTCTTCTTCGGAATCAAATACTCTAGCAGGACCACAATGTTCGAGCATATCCGGATGAACTGCCGAACTTTTTACTACTGCACCTTGAGGAGCCAGATTACCTTTTAAGAAGACAATTCCCCCTTTAGGATTATAGGCCTCTTCTATGGTTCTGATGACTTTATGATCCAATATTTGGGCATTTTCAATATTCTGACCGACGTTTTTGCCGGTTACGGTCATTTCTCCTAAATGAATAATCTTCTTCCTACTCAGCTCCTTAAGTAAAGCGGAAATACCTCCTGCTCTATCTAAATCTTGAATATGGTGCTCTCCGGCAGGAGAAAGGCTACACAATTGCGAAACTTGTTCCCTTATTCGGTTAAAATCATCTATGTCAAAAGGAATACCTGCTTCAAAGGCAATCGCTAAAGAATGAAGCATGGTATTAGAGGAACCTCCCAAGGCCATTTCCACAGCGATCGCATTCTCTATAGCCTTTTTAGTAATAATATCTAAAAATTTAACCTCTTTTTTTAACAATTCCATAATTCTCATTCCAGTATGTTTTGCTAACCTTATCCTTCGGGCATCTACAGCTGGAATAGTTCCATTACCGGGGAGAGCTATACCTGCAGCTTCTGCCCAAATATTCATAGAATTAGCGGTATACAGGCCGGCACATGAACCAATTCCCGGACAAGCATAATCTTCTACTTCTTTTAATTCTTGCTCACTTATAGAATCTGTTTGAAACTTTCCTACTGCTTCAAAGACATTGCTCAGAGCAATATTTTTTCCTTGGTAAAATCCTGCTAACATAGGTCCGCCACTTATCAAAATAGTCGGTATATTCACCCTTAGGGCACCCATAATCATTCCCGGAACTATTTTATCACAATTAGGGACAAGCACTAAGGCATCAAAGGCATGGGCTTTGGCCATAATTTCAATAGAGTCTGCTATCAACTCTCTGCTCGGCAAAGAATATTTCATTCCTTCATGATTCATAGCCAGCCCATCACACACTCCTATAGTTGAAAATTCAAAGGGGACTCCACCTGCCATTCTTATTCCATCTTTTGCTGCCTGAGCAATATTTTTCAAATGAAGGTGTCCGGGAATAATTTCATTAGCTGCCTGAGCAACACCGATAAAGGGTTTGTTCATTTCTTCATCAGTAATTCCTAATGCTTTAAGTAAGGAACGATGAGGAGCCCTGGCTACACCTTTTTTTATTACATCGCTACGCATAATTCTTCACCTACTTTTCATTTTTTATCTTAATTAATAAGCTTTCGATAGATAAATCGATTATTGGTTAAGCAATACATCCACGTTGCATTACTAAGAACTATAGTATACTAAAAAATAACATTAGGCAAGAAGCCAGATGCAATATTTTTATTTATAAAATATCTATAATTGCCTGGGTATACTCTAATGTTCCTAAATTTCCTCCAAGATCTTTAGTTGTTTTTTTGCCCTCTTTTAATACTTTTTCGACAGCTTTTTCCACCCTGTCTGCAGCTCCTCTCTCTCCTAAATACCTTAACATCATTGTCCCGGAAAGTATTGTTGCTGTTGGATTAGCTATATTCGAACTTAATTCAGGAGCTGATCCATGTGCTGGTTCAAATACAACCTCTCTATCTCCTATGTTGGCTCCTGGCACTACCCCTAAGCCCCCAACTAATCCTGCTGCCAAATCAGAAAGTATGTCTCCATAAAGATTTGGCATAACTAAAACCTCATAATCTTGAGGTATTTGAACCAACTTCATACTCATTGCATCAACTATCACGTCTTCAAAAATTATCTCGGGGTATTCTTGAGACACTTTTCTAACACAATCTAAGAAAAGTCCGTCTGTACATTTCATTATATTTGCCTTGTGAACTGCTGTAACTTTTCTTCTTTCTTCTTTTCTGGCTAACTCAAAGGCAAATTTTGCAATCCTTTCACTCGCTTTCCTGGTTATTATTTTTATGCTCTCAGCAGCATCTTCTCCTACCATATGCTCTACTCCAGAATATAAATCCTCGGTATTTTCTCGAACTATTACCAAATCAATATCCTCATATCTTGATGGTACGCCCTTATAGGACTTTACAGGTCTTACATTGGCATAAAGGTTTAAAGTTTTTCTTAGCGCTACATTAATACTTCTAAAACCTGTACCTACAGGTGTTGTAACCGGTCCTTTTAATGCCACCCTATTTCTTTTGATACTATCTATTACATAATCAGGAAGGGGTGTACCATATTTTTCAATAACTTTTTCACCAGCTTCCACAATTTCCCAATTAATTTCTACTCCACTAGCCTCCAAAACCATTTTTGCAGCTTCTGTTACTTGTGGGCCAATTCCATCCCCCGGAATTAAGGTAATATTATAAGTCAATTAAGTTACCTCCTGCCAATGTAATTATTCCTTTCCCTTTCCTTTAAATCTTATTAGATTTAAAAGTCCTCCCTGAATTATCATCTCTCTCTGTCGGAGAGTAATATCTAAAATCATCTTATATACTTTGCCCTTGGTTAAATTTTTAAGCTTAATCGTTCTGCTCTTGACCTGGGAAATAGCATCTTCTATTAAAAGTTCGTCTACTTCTTCTATATCATCATAATCTTCTGGATTTTCAAATACCAAAGGCATTATTCCATTATTTATAAGATTTGCCTGATGTATCCTCGCAAATGATTTTGCCAAAACAGCTTTTATTCCCAAATACAGAGGGACAAGAGCAGCATGTTCTCGACTTGATCCTTGCCCATAATTTATACCCCCAATAATAAAGCCACCTCTGTTTTCTCTTGCTTTCCTCGGAAAATCTTTATCACAAGGAGTTAAACAATAATTAGAAAGATAAGGTATATTTGATCTGAAAGGAAGAAGTTTTGCATTTGAAGGCATTATATCATCTGTCGTGATGTTATCCCCTACTTTTGTTAGAACTTTTCCTTGAACCTCTGGGCTCAAGGGTTCACTTAACGGAAACGGTTTTATGTTAGGTCCTCTTATTATTTCGACCTCTTCGTAATTATTAACCGGTGTTAAAATTATATTATCATTAACTAAAAATGTTTTAGGCATTTTAATTTCACTATAATCTTCTAATCCGAATTCTCTTGGGTCAGTAAAATAACCGGTAATTGCTGACACTGCAGCAACTTCGGGACTTACTAAATAAATTTTTGCCGAGAGCGTACCTGATCTCCCCTTAAAATTCCGATTAAAAGTTCTTAAAGACACGCTATTTGTTGGCGGAGATTGTCCCATGCCAATACAGGGACCACAGGCACATTCAAGAATTCTTGCTCCTGATATAATTAACGCTGCCAAAACTCCATTTTGAGCAAGCATAGATAAAACCTGTTTTGATCCTGGCGCTATTGCTAAAGAAATATGTTCTGCTATGGTTTTACCTTCGAGAATTTTTGCTACCCTTACCAAATCACTATAAGAGGAATTCGTACAGCTTCCTATAACTACCTGGTTAACCTTAATTCCTTTTAAAGAGGATACAGGCACTACCTTATCCGGGCTATGAGGACAAGCTGCCAGAGGTTCTATTTGGGAAAGATTTATCTCTAATTCTTCATCATAAATTGCCCCATCATCAGCTTTCATTTCAAAAAAATCCTTCTCTCTTTTTTGAGCTTTTAAAAAACTAAAGGTAATTTCATCACTCGGAAATATAGAAGTCGTCGCCCCCAGTTCAGCCCCCATATTAGTGATTGTTGCCCTTTGAGGGACAGATAAGTTCTTAATACCATCACCAGCATACTCAAATATCTTACCAACTCCACCCTTAACAGTTACTCTTCTTAAAAGTTCGAGTATAATGTCTTTTGCCGAAACCCAAGGATTCAATTCACCTATAAGATTAACTTTTAATATCCTGGGCATTGCAATACAATATTCTCCGTTTGCCATAGCTACAGCTATATCAACCCCTCCTGCCCCTATAGCCAGCATTCCCATGCCACCAGCGGTGGGAGTGTGACTGTCAGAGCCTAAAAGCGTCTGTCCTGGAATTGCAAACCTTTCTAAATGAACCTGATGACATATGCCATTACCTGGTTTTGAATAATATATCCCATACTTCTTCGCCACCGTCTGGATATAAAGATGATCATCAGCATTTTCAGGCCCGGTTTGGAGAGTATTATGGTCAACATACGCTACAGACTTTTTTGTCTTTACCCTGTCAACTCCTAATGCTTCAAATTCAAGATAGGCCATCGTTCCGGTAGCATCCTGAGTAAGAGTCTGATCAATACTTATTATTATTTCTTCTCCTGAAATCATCTTCCCGCTTACCAAATGTTCACTAATTATCTTTTGGGCAACCGTTAATTGCAACTTAAAAACCTCCTAAATTCAAAATTCAAAACTATCTTTCTAATATACTATTGCTTTTAATTATATAGGGGGCGGGATTTATCCGACCCAATCCCCCTAAGGGTTAGATAAATCGAAACCGGGCGTTTCGCCCTTACTCTGTCCTCTTCCTTCAATGGAGAAAGTTATTAAAGATTCCAGTTCTTCATCACTAAAACTAGTTACCCTACCTTTTACATATTCTTTGTCAATGTATTCCTTTAACTTTAAAACCATCGGATCTCTTTTGTTTATTCTTCTTTCCCCTTCTAATTTAAAATATTTATTCATCCAAAAAGCAATCCCGGCCAGCCCTGAATGCGAATCAACTGTAACTAGCACAGGTCTATTCAATATCCTTTCTGTATCAAATATATTATAAATTTCTTCATCCTTTAATATTCCATCCGCATGAATTCCTGCTCTGGTTTTATTAAAAGCATCCCCCACAAAAGGAGTTCGAGACGGTATTTGATATTTAATTTCCCTCTCGAAATAATTAGCTATCTCAGTTATGACTTCCAATTTCATATTTTTTGTCGTCCCTCTAAGTTGAGCATATTCAATAACCATTGCTTCCAGAGGGCAATTTCCCGTTCTTTCACCTATTCCTAAAATAGAGGTATTCACGGCTGAGGCACCATAAAGCCAGGCTGTAGTAGAATTGGTTACAACTTTATAAAAATCATTATGACCATGCCACTCGATCCATTCTGAAGGTACCTCAGCATAATGTCTAAGTCCATATATAATACCTTGCACACATCGCGGTAAAGCTGCTCCCGGGTAAGAAACACCTAACCCTAAAGTATCACAAGCCCTTATCTTGATAGGCATTTTCGTTTGTCTGGAAAGTATCATAAGTTCATTCGCAAACGGAACAACAAAACCATAAAAATCTGCCCTGGTAATGTCTTCAAAATGACACCTGGGAATTATCCCATTCTCCAGGGCTAATTTCACAATAGAAATATACATTTCTATTGCCTGTTTCCGACTAAGATTAAGCTTTTTAAATATATGATAATCAGAACAAGGGACCAATATCCCTGTCTCTTTTATGCCCATCTCTTTAACTAACTTAAAATCCTCTTCCTTAGCCCTTATCCAGGTTGTCACTTCAGGAAATAAGTATCCTTTACTCAGACATTTTTCTACGGCTTTCCTATCTCTTTTAGAATAGATAAAAAATTCTGTCTGTCTTATTACCCCAGATTCATTATCAAGTTCATGAAGAAAATCGAAAATTCTCAATATCTGGTCCGTCGTATAAGGAGACCGAGACTGCTGCCCATCCCTAAAGGTTGTATCAGTAATCCAGATTTCATTAGGGACAACCATAGGAACATGTCTATGATTGAAAGTTACCTTAGGAATCTCTTTGTAGGGCATTATCTCCCGGAAAAGATTTGGTTCTGCTACATCCTGAAGACTATATTTATATACAGCCTGCTCTATAAGATTGGTACGTTCACTAAACTCTACTGTCGCCATCTGTTCATCCTCCTTTAGCCTGATTAGACTTTGCTTAATAAATAGATTAAGCTAAAAAATTTAAGGCCAGATTCCTCGGACCTTCATTGCTTCCGCTACCTGTGATACAGCATATATGTATGCTGCAGTTCGATTATCTATTTTCTCTCTTTGAGCAAGCTTTAATACTTCATTAAATGCCTTTACCATTAGCTTTTTTAATCTTCGATTTACCCTTTCTTCATCCCAGAAATAGCCATAAAGACCTTGTACCCATTCAAAATAAGATACAGTAACACCACCAGCGTTAGCTAAAATATCGGGAATCATAAAAACTCCTCTCTGATATAATATTTCATCTGCTCTCGGAGTGGTAGGTCCATTTGCGGCTTCAGCTATTATTTTTGCTTTTATATTATTCGCGTTTTTCTCAGTTATTACTCCTTCCAAAGCTGCCGGTACTAAAACATCGCATTCTATTTCTAATAAATCTTTATTGGAAATGAATTCTGCTTTCGGAAAACCTTTAACCGTACTTGTTTTAGTTTTATAATCTAACATTTCTGATGGATCAATCCCTTGAGGATTATAAGCTCCACCTTTAGAATCACTAACCGCGATAATTTTATATCCCTGTTCATGAAGTAATTTAGCAGAGATTGAACCGGCATTCCCATACCCTTGAATTACTACTGTGGCCTCTAAGGGATTAATATTTAGCTTTTTTGCAGCGAGTTCTACCGTATAAGATAAACCGCGAGCAGTAGCTTCTTTTCTACCCTCTGAACCCCATAATTCTAAAGGCTTCCCGGTTATAGTGGAAAAACTTTCCTCTCCAGTAAGTTTATTATAGGTATCTATATACCAACCCATAATCTTGGGGGTAGTATAAACATCAGGAGCAGGAATATCTTTTCTCGGGCCGATAACAGATGAAATCTCATAGATATATCTTCGGGAAATTCTTTCTAATTCCCCATCTGACAGTTCTTTTGGATTACAAATTATCCCTCCCTTGGAACCACCATAAGGAATTCCCGCAACAGCACACTTCCAGGTCATCCAAGCAGAAAGAGCTTTCACTTCATCCAAACTAACATCAGGATGATATCTTACTCCACCTTTTGCCGGTCCTCGAGCAGTATTATATTGTACTCTAAAACCGGTAAATACTTTCACCGCTCCATTATCCATCTTTACCGGAATAGAGACCATTAAAACTCTCTCTGGTTCTTTGAGTTGGATCAAAATATTAGGATCTAAATTCATTATAGAAGCAGCTTTTTCTAACTGCAGCTGAGCTACTTCAAAAGCATTTATTTTATTAACATCTTTTTCTAACTGTATTTGTAACATTTCAAAAGTATCTATTTGATTTGTCATTGTTAATCTTCCTCCTGAATTAATTTTTTTAATTACCATAAACCAATCCCTCCTCCTGTTTTCTCTTTGTTACTTCAATACGAAGGCTTACTTATAAAAAAAGAAGCCCCTTTAAGACAAACATTGTCAAAAAAGGACTTCTTTGGCCTGGTTGAAATAATTAGGCTTCTTTGCCGCTTATTCTACTCCCTTGTAGAAACTTAAAATATTTAATTATCTTTTATCTTCCTATTATATTAATAAAATAACAATTAAGAGCCATACTTCCCCAATATTCAATAATTTATAATAGTTTAATTTATATTATGTTTGGGATATGTTAATTCATTTTATTTGCCGAATTTCATAAGAAAGTATTATGGCTTCAGCAATCTCCTTCATAGAGATTCGCTTATCCATACTAGATTTTCTAATTAAAGAAAAAGCTTCACTTTCATTTATGTTCTTTTCTTCCATTAATATTCCTTTTGCTCTCTCTGTTTTTTTTCTGGTATCTAATTCTTCTTGAATTATTTTAGTCTTAACTATTAATTCAGTTTTTTCAATAGCTACTGCTGCCTGATTGGCAATGGTGCTTAAAAGAGAAATATCGGCTTTGGTAAATTCATAAGGCTTATTTGTATAAACATTAAGTACGCCAATAACTTTATCTTTTACCATCATAGGGATGCTTGCCATAGAAACCAAGCCTTCTTTTATAGCAAGATTATTTTCTTTGTATTGTTCCTCTTTTAATACATCAAAAATTATTTTTGGTTTTTTCTCTCTAGCTACTAATCCCACTATACCTTCATTTAATTTCATAGTTCTTTTTTTTAGATATTCCTGGTGCATTGATTGAGTAGCTTTAATATTAAATTCTTGTTTTTTTTCGTCTAATAACCACACATTACAAACTTTTGCCTTCATTACATTGGCAGTTAAAGTTACAATAAGTTTTAATATATCCTCAAAATAAAGATCAGAAGTTATAGCTCTACTTATTTTATTTAATGTTTTTAAATAATCTTCATAATCTAAATTATTCATAATTCTCCATGCTATCCATTAAGATAAATATTTTTCTTAATTTTTTATTTAATTAAAGTATTAAACATTTTTATTTATAAAAAAGCCTGAAAAATAGGTAATGATGTTATTGACAGAACCTATCTCTCAGGCTTTTATCCTAAAAGTGTAGTATCAGATTAGATACCTTGTACCGCTTGGTCCAGACTCTAATAATTAATTAGACGGAACCCTAGACACACTTCTGTAAACATATTCAATTTTCCGAAATTTTATCATCATTTATAAACTTTGTCAAATTTTAGCTAATAATTTTATCCGACATTGCTTTAATATGTAAGGGTGTGGTACCACAACAACCACCAATTAAATTTAACCCTAATTTAACAAATTTTTCAGTATAATCAGCCATTATTTTGGGAGATGCAGGATATACTACTTTACCTTTAATCAATTCAGGCATCCCCGCATTAGGCTCAGCCATTAAATAAATCTTGCTTACCTTCTTCATTATTTTCAAGACTTTATATAGAACTTCCGGACCGGTTCCGCAATTAGCTCCTACCCCATCTGCTCCTTCATTTTCAAGAACTATTACTGCTCTTTCCGGGTCAACTCCATATATAGTCTTTAAATTTTTATCAAAAGTCATCGAAGCAATCACCATTAAATTAGTATTTTCCTTCACTGCCTTTAGTGCAATTTTTATCTCTTCAAGATCATAAAAAGTTTCTAAAATTATTAAATCTACACCTGCTTTCTCCAAAATAACTGTCTGTTCTTTATAGTTTTTATAAACCTCACTTACTTTTAAATCTCCATATGGTTCTAAGATCTTCCCCGTAGGTCCTAGAGAACCGGCGATAAATATCCTTTTTTCTAAATTTCTTTCTTTGTCTACTGCCTCTTTAGCAATATTGACTGCCATTTCATTTATTTGTAGAATATTGGTTTCTCTACCAAAACCTCTTAATTTAATTCTATTAGCGCCAAAAGTATTGGTCAGTATTATATCCGCTCCAGCCTCTATATATTCTTGATGAATTTTTTGCACTACTTGAGGATGAGATATATTCCATTCTTCAGGGCACTCTCCCGACTTAAGGCCATATAGTTGGAGCATGGTGCCCATTGCTCCATCGAGCAATAGAGTTCTTTTACTTAATTGTTCTTTTATTTCTTCTTTCGTATTCATATCTGCTTTCAAATGAAATATTTATTACTGACAAATTATCATTCTTGCCAGGCTCACAGGTAGGGGACGAATTCATCCGTCTCCAACATTTTTCTTTCTTTTATTTTTTTTACTATATACTCTATACTATATACTACATACTACATACTATATACTGTTTATAGTTTATGGATAAAGATACCGCTTCGCAGTTTAGGCTCAAACCAGGTCGATTTGGGAGGCATTAATCTTCCTGCATCGGCTACCTTCATCAATTCTTCTATAGAAGTAGGATGCAAGGAAAAGGCAACTTTCATCCCCTCCTTTACTCTTTTCTCTAACTCCTCTAAGCCTCTGATTCCTCCTACAAATTCTATTCTCTGGTCTGTTCGGGGGTCTTCTATCCCTAAAATAGGGGTGAGCAGATTATTTTGCAGTATCGAGACGTCAAGACTATTTACTACATCATCTTCACCAAAAGTCCCCGGATTAGCAGTTAGTTTATACCAACAGTCACCTAAATACATACCAAAGGTATGCCTTGCTTCCGGTTGGTAGAGACCTTCTTTGCTATATTCTTCTATGCTAAATTTTTCAGATATTTTCCGGATAAATTCTTCTTCAGAATTTCCTGTCAAATCAGCTACTACCCGATTATAGCTCATAATATATAGTTCATCATGAGGGAAAAGAACAGACAGAAAGTAATTAAACTCTTCCTTCCCGGTATAATTTTTAAGCTGTTCTCTTCTCTTAAGCCCTACTTTAGTCGCGGCTGCTGCCCGATGATGACCATCGGCAATATAAAAATAATCAATCCCGGCAAAGAATTCTATTAACTGCTGAATGGTTAATTCATCATCAATGACCCAGCAGGTGTGAGTAATTCCATCCTCTGAGGTAAAATCATATATGGGATTTTCCTCTTTAGTCCATCTATTTACAATTTGTTTGATCTCATCTTTTGCTTTGTAAGTAAGAAAAACCGGACCGGTATTGGCATCAGTAAAATCAATATGATTTATGCGGTCTCTTTCTTTGTCTTCTCGAGTATTTTCATGTTTCTTAATCTTTTCTTGAAGATAATCATCTACAGAAACACAGACCACCAATCCGATTTGAGCCCTTCCTTTCATTATCTGTCTATAGATATAAATCTTTTCCTGTTTGTCCTGTAAATACACTTTTTTCTCAATCAACCTATCGAGATTTTCCCTGGCTTTTTCGTACACCTTTTGGTTATAATGGTCTACGGAAGGGTCTAAATCTATCTCTGCTTTATTAACGTGAAGAAAGGAATAAGGATTATCTTTCGCCAATTGACGGGCTTCCTCGGCATTTAGAACATCATAAGGTGGTGATGCTACTTTGATCACCAACTCCGGTTGGGGCCTAAAAGCTTTGAATGGTTTGATTACTGGCATTTCTGAATTTCCCTTTTTAATCTAAAAATTTTCTTTAATAATAGAAACAATTTCAGCTCCAATTCTCTTTTGGGCTTCTTTGGAAGATGCACCAATATGAGGAGTTATCGAAACTCTCTCATGGCTTATCAGCTCCAAATTCTGAGAAGGCTCTTCAAAAAAGACATCTATCCCTGCTCCAGAAAGTTTACCGGAATTTAAGGCCTCCAGTAAAGCTGCTTCATCTACCACACTACCCCGGGCACAATTGATAAGGTATGCTCCATCTTTCATTTTAGTAAATTCTAGTTTACCGATCACCGGAGACTCATCTTCATTCCCCGGCAGATGTAAAGAGATAAAATCAGAATCAGCCAAAAGGTCATCCAGAGAAACACATGAATATCCGGAACAATCTTTGGCAGGTCCCAAGATATCATGATAGATAATCTTCATCCCCAATGCTTTAGCTTTTTTAGCTAATTCTCTTCCGATTCTTCCCAATCCTATAAGTCCTAAAGTTTTACCGGAAAGCTCTATCCCGGTATATTTATTTTTGTTCCATTTACCTTCTCTCATGGTAACATTGGCAATTCCAATAAATCGAGCCAGGCAAAACATATGTCCCAAAGCCAATTCTGCCACCGCCAAACTGCTCGATTTGGGAGTATTTCTAACCTTTATCCCTTTCGATTCAGCGTAAGTTACATCTATATTATCCACGCCTACCCCACCCCGAATAATCAGCTTTAAATTTCCGGTCTCAAGGGCAGAATCTATGATATCTTTTCTGATTTTTGTAGCAGAACGTACTATTATTACATTAAAATTTTTCACTTGCTCTTTTAATTCTTCGGGTTCAAAGAATTGCTCTACTACTTCATGCCCCATATCTTTTAAAGTCTGAACAGATCCTTTATCCATTCCATCAGTTACTAATATTCTTAACATCTTTATCACCGCCTATAATCCTAAAATCTCATTAATTAGAGAAAGGATCTCTCTAATCTCATCAAAAGTCGCTTCTGCCATGTGAGCTATTCTAAAGGTTTTATCTTTTAATTTCCCATACCCGTTAGAAATCATATATCCTCTTTCTCCTAAAGCCTTGTTTAAATCGCCTACGCTAATCTCTCGGGTATTTTTTACACAGGTCACTGTGTTAGAGGCAAATTCTTCCTGGGCCAGGAGAGCAAATTTTTCTTTGGCCCACGCTCTTACATAATTAGCCATTTTTGTATGGCGGGCAAATCGGCTTTCTAAACCTTCTTCGAGTATCTTATCTAATTGATAATCAAGAGCAAACATATGAGACAGAGAAGGAGTAGAGGGGTATTGATAATCTTTCTTTTTAATATACTCATAGATTTGTAAGAGATCAAGGTAAGTTCCTCTAAATTTAACTTTCCTGGCTGCCTCCAAGGCTTTTTCTGAGATTGAGCATAGAGAAAGACCGGGAGGTAGACCTAAACATTTTTGACTGGAAGTTATACAAATATCGATGCCTAACTTATCCACTTCTATCTTAGTTCCACCTAAAGAACTAACCGCATCTACGCAGAATATTACTTTGGGATATTTTTTCATCACCTCAGCAATCTCTTCAACCGGATTCATTATTCCGCTGGAAGTCTCATTGTGGGTTATAGTAATCAGGTCATATTTACCGGTGGCTAAGGCTTGACCTACTGATTCCGCAGTATTAGGTAATCCCCATTCAACTTCAAATTTATCAGCTGGTACATTATTGTCTTCTGCCATGGCAAACCAGCGGTTGCCAAAGTTACCACAGGAAAATACTGCTGCCCTTTTTTGAGTACATGAACGAACAGCTCCCTCCATCAGGCCGCTGCCTGAAGAGGTAGATAATAAAATCTCATTTTGGGTATACATCAGCTTTTTTAGTTTATCGCTAATACCTCTCTGCAGAATTGAAGCCTCTTTGCCTCGATGACTAATCATGGGAGTAGCCATCTTTTGTAAAGTATCTTCGGTTACATTAACTGGTCCGGGAATAAAAAGTTTTTTGTACATTATTTCTTCTCCTTATTTTAATAACTTACTTAATTTAACAAATAATAACTATCCCGTCAAGTGATTGTTTGCACAAAGTATATTTTTAAAATCCTTTTTATTTATTTTGGGTCATCATCTTATTTCTTTTTCCCTAATAATCTTCCCAGAATTAATTTATAACCATCAGCTCCATAGTTTAAACACCTTTTTACCCGGCTAATAGTAGCGGAACTTGCTCCTGTTTTATTAGCAATCTCTTCATAGGTAGAGCCCTCACTTAATATTCGAGCCACTTCCAGCCTTTGGCTAAATTCCTTAATTTCATTGATGGTAGCTAAGTCCTCAAAAAAACTGTAACATTCTTTTCCGTTTTTTAAGAGTAATATTGCCTTAAATAATTGGTCGGTTAATCCGTCTCTCCAACGAGGATAATCTTCCATTTTTACCACCTCATTTTCTTCTTTTTTTTAATTCTTTAAATACATCCTGAGGGGAAATATTGCAACTACCTAAAGCCACTAAAGTATGAAACCATAAATCAGCCACTTCATGTATTATTGCATTCTTATCTTTATCTTTAAGGGCAATAATAACTTCTGCTGCCTCTTCTCCTATCTTTTTAGGCAACATATCCTCAGAATTAGCCAGCAATTTACAAACATAAGAATCATTTTTATAATTTGATTTTCTATCTTTAATTACTTTATATATCTCATCAATAATTTCACTATCTATTTCCAATTGCCCACCTCTACTCTCCCCTTGAGAAGATTTCATCTTCTCTGCCTGTTCTTTTTGTAAATATATAGGAGATCCATGTTTAATTTCTTCTATTGTATCACCTTTAATCTCTTTAAAAAAGCAGGAATAGTTTCCGGTATGACAGGCAACTCCTTTCTGCTCTACCAAAACTAACAAGGTATCATTATCACAATCCAAAATAATTTTTTTTACCAACTGAGTATTTCCGGAAGTACTCCCTTTAAACCATAATTCTCTTCTACTTCTGCTGTAAAAACAGGTTCTCCCTTCTTCTAAAGTCTTTTCCAAAGATTCCCTATTCATATAAGCCAACATCAGAACCTGATTGGTCTTCTCGTCCTGAATAATTACCGGGATTAACCCTTCTTTATTATTAAATTTTATTTGACTTAAAATTTCACTTTTATTTATTATTTTTCTCACTTTTTACTTTCTCCTTCGCCAGTCTTATTTCTACTCCCCTTTTTCCTAAAAACTCTTTAACTCTTGGTATAGAATATTCTTTTTTATGAAATATGGAAGCAGCTAAAGCGGCATCCGCCTTCCCCTCAACTAATACTTTATATAAATGTTCTGGTTTCCCTGCACCACCAGAAGCAATAACGGGGATATTAACATTTTCTGAAACTATTTTGGTTAATTTTATATCATAACCCTCTTTGGTCCCATCTTTATCCATACTGGTAAGCAGTATCTCTCCTGCTCCTAACCTTTCCACCTTTTTAGCCCAATCTAATATCCTTAAACCGGTCCTGGTTCTTCCTCCATTAATCACAACTTCCCAATCAGAATCTATCTTCACGGCATCAATAGCCACTACAATAGTAGAACTGCCAAATTTTAAAGAAACCTCCTGAATTAGGAAGGGGTTTAAAACAGCCGCCGTATTAATGGATACTTTATCTGCTCCTGCTCTTAATAAATGATATATATCTTCCAAGTTCCTAATCCCTCCCCCTACGGTAAAGGGGATAAAAACTTTTTCCGCTGTCTTTTCTACTAATTCAATTATAATATTTCTCTTTTCCCAGGAAGCGGTAATGTCCAAAAAAACCAGTTCATCTGCCTCTTCTTTCTCATAAAATGAAGCCAATTTAATTGGATCCCCCGCATCTACTAAATTAATGAACTTAATTCCCTTTACCACTCGACCTTCCTTTATATCCAGGCAAGGTATAATTCTTTTAGTAAGCATTTAACTTCCTTTCTTATCGTTTATTTTACTTTGGGCTATTTTAAGTACCTCTTCTAATAAAATAGTTCCTTTATACAAAGCCTTACCTAAAATAACTCCTTCTAATCCCTTAGTTTCAAATCTCTTTAATTTTTTAATATCATCTAAGGAAGCGATTCCTCCAGAGCAAATAAGTGGAATATTCACATTTTTTACCATCTTTTCTATATTCGTTATATTAGGTCCTTTAAGAGTCCCATCTCTCTTAATGTCAGTATAAATTATTCGCCTGGCACCTAATCTCTCCATCTCTCCTGCAAAATCCAGGACATCAATAGAAAGAACATTCTGCCATCCCTCTATAGCTACATATCCCTCTCGAGCATCAATACCCGCTATTATCTTTTCTGAAAAATCCTCAAATAATTTCTTGGCTAAGGTCTTATCCTTCCAAAGAATTGTACCTAAAATTACTCGGCTTGCCCCAAGGTTTATCAAGTTTTTTACTTTTTGATAGCTCCTAATCCCTCCTCCAACCTGAACCGGAATACCAATTTTCTTAATAATCTGCTCCACCAAAGAAATATTGGTTAATTTACCATAACGGGCACCATCTAAATCTACTATATGAAGCATTTCCGCCCCTTTATCGGCCCACTTTACTGCTACCTTTATTGGGTCATCAGAAAATATCTCCGCATCAGAAAATTGGCCTTCTCTAAGACGAACACATTTACCTTCTTTAATATCTATAGCTGGAATAATTAACATTTAACTTAACTCTCCAAAATTCTTTAATATTTTTAAGCCTTGTCTACTGCTCTTTTCGGGATGAAATTGGACTCCGTATAAATTGTCTCTCCAAATGGAAGAGGGGAAGAACAAGCCATAATCAGTTGTAGAATATATCACCTGCAGATTATCCGCTTCACAATAATAAGAATGAACAAAATAAAAATAAGATTCATCCGAAATATCTTGGAAGATAGGATTCATATTGTTATTAGAATTATGAGTAAATTTTATTTTATTCCACCCCAAATGAGGGCATTTCAACAAAGGGGGAAGTCTTTTAACTCTACCCGGTATAATATTCAACCCGTCAAAAAGCCCGCCTTCTTCACTAAAAGTAAACAATAGCTGCATCCCCAAACAGATACCCAGGAAGGGTTTTCCTGCCTTTATGGCATCAATTAATTCCTTATCTATTTTTTTGTCTTTTAAGAATTTAATAGCATCCCTAAAAGCTCCTACTCCGGGAAGAACTATAGCATCAGCTTTCTTAATCAGATTTAGGTCATCAGTTATTACCGTTTTATATCCGACTTTAGCAAAGGCATTTTGCACACTTTTTAAATTTCCCATCCCGTAATCTACTATCACCATCATTCCCTTTATTCTCCTCTACAGGGGGTCCGGGGTTGGAAAAAAAAAATTTTATTTTATATTGAAAAGAATGAACCCCAGATGTAATAAAAAAAA